>JAIXRT010000124.1 GCA_027485075.1 Cytophagaceae bacterium | reverse complement strand
GTATGACCCCAGTTGGTATAAAATGCACGACCACCATCGAACTCATGGTACCATGCCATCGGGTGATAATCTCCCATTTTACCATCTTTGTATGATTTCTCATCCAAGGTAATTAACACCTTAACATCTTTGTTGAAGTTCTTGAAATCGTAAAATTCATCCGTACGATCAAATGTCGTAGGCATGTGTTTCGTCGAAATATGCGACTGATCTACGGCAGTAAATGTACCTTTTTGGACATTTGGACGACCAGGATGCGAGGCGAATTGACCACCTGCTAATTGATTATACCAAGGCCAGTCATATTCGGTATCCGTTGCCGCATGCACACCAAAATAGCCACCTCCTGCTTGAATATAGCGTTCAAATGCATTTTGCTGTTGGTCATTTAACACGTTTCCAGTCGTACTCATAAAAACCACCACGCGGTAGTTTTTCAAGTTTTTCTCCGTAAACATGGCGGGGTTTTCGGTCGTATCGACTGAGAAACCTTTTTCTTTGGCCATTTTAAACAAGGCGATTTGGCCCGGCTTAATTGAGCTATGTCTGAAACCTTTGGTTAATGAAAAGACCAATACTTTTTGCCCTTTCAATGGATTTGCCTCCTGAGCGAAGGCGATTGAGATAGATGTTATGCTCATTAAGGCTGCAAACATCACTCGGCCTAAGCCGATCAAATTCTTTTTCATAGGTTATTTTTTTATCAATAGGTTGCGCAAGTTAGCCTAAATGCGAATTTTATTCATAATTTTCCTGAAATATTTCTACCATGAACAAATTATTTACGGTTTTCGCATTGCTATTCGTTAGCACATTTACCTTCGGCCAATCGTGCTGCTTTGTTACGAAAGACGAAATGCAATTAATGGCGTCCAATAAAGCATTTATGCGTTCGCATAAATTACCAAAACCGTATCAGCATATTAGTAAAGCTGGGGGAGAGATGATAACCTTCGCGACCCCGGATGGTCAACAAGCCAACGCTTTTTACATTAAGGCTGCTAAGCCAACCAATTATACCTTATTTGTTTTTCAAGAATGGTGGGGATTAAACGACCACATCAAGCGCGAAGCGGAACATTTCTACACAGATTTAGGGAATGTCAATGTGATTGCGATTGATATGTACGATGGGAAAGTGGCCACGACACGCGAAGAAGCGGGTAAATATATGGGAGGCGCAAATCCTTTACGCTTAGAAAGCATCATTAAAGGCGCCATCGCCTACGCAGGTCCCAAAGCAAAAATTGCCACTGTGGGCTGGTGTTTTGGCGGGGCACTCTCCTTGAAAGCATCTATTTTAGCTGGCACACAAGCTACGGCTTGCGTCATGTATTATGGCATGCCCGTTAAAGATATGGAGCAATTAAAAACATTAAATACCGATGTATTGGGCTTGTTTGCTGGACGGGAAAAATTCATTTCGCCAGCTGTCGTAAAAGAATTTGAGGAGAATATGAAATTAGCGGGCAAGGGAATTCAAATTAAATCGTTTGATGCAGAACATGCATTCGCGAATCCCTCAAATCCGGCTTATGATAAGGCGGCAACTGAAGAGGCCTGGAAATTAGCGACTAACTACTTTAAAGCGCGCTTGAACTAATGAAAAAAGTGATCGTCTTGTGGGTAGGTGCACTTGTGGTCGGTTCGTTTGTTGAATCGGAAGCTGCCGTTGTCGTATCCACACATTATTCGATCGCCAAACCTAAAGTTTACCAAAAGAAAAAAGGCTTTTTCTCATTTTTAAAACGAAAGAAAAAGTGCAAATGCCCGCCGCTACCTAGTTAATTGATAACAGGGTTTAAGGGCGAATCCGCTTTTTGGCCAGGCGCATAACCAGCTAACCAGCGTAAGCGATCTGCTTCCTGGTTGGCATTTTTAGGTTCCATCACGACCGCTTCCGCATCCATAAATATGACTGTCATGACTTCGCGCATGGTTTTTGATGCGTTCCCAGGTGCGGCATGCAAGGTCCATCCCATGTGGAAGGTCGCATCTCCAGCTTGCATCGTTTTTTTTTTTTTTTTTGGAAACTGCTGATCTTGAACATATTGCGCAATCAATGCTTCGGATTCATCGGAAATAGGCATCGGTGGCAATTCGGCTTTTTGGGAACCTGACGCGAAAGTCAACATCCCCATATCTGCGTCAATATCGACCAATGGCATCCACATGGTTACCGTTTTGGGGGTTTGCATGGGCCAGTAATATTGATCTTGGTGCCAAGGCGTCAATCCACCGCCGGGTTCTTTGAATAGTGCTTGATCATGATATAACCGCACCTGTTTAACGCCTAACAAATCTGCCGCAATTTGCCCAAACCGTTTTGCCAGGACAAATTCACGAACGGTCGCATCTTCTTCCCATAAATTCATCATTTGCAAAAAAGCCTTGCCGTAGGTGTCTCGCTCTGCGATGGGTTTTTGCTTCGCTTGAAAATCTGCGGCCCATGAGCGAATGGCATGACGATAGGGCGCGAGCGCATCTTTCGGAAGTACTTGCTGCAAATAAATGTGGCCATGCTGCTGAAATTCAGCAATTTGATTGGCGTTGAGTTGGTATGGAGTTGAAAGCATACCCAAAATTTGAGAAATTTTATGGTAAAGACTACCTGAAAATTTGCCAATAATAATGCAATTTTACCTGAAGCTTAGGCATTTTAAGGCGAGGCAGGTAATTTGATAAAACAATGAAGGCGAGTTTAGAGCATTTAGGAGAACCTACGGGAAGCTCCATCCAACTGAAAGAGGTTATTCAAGCACGCTTTGATGCACCTTATCACTTTCATCCTGAATTTGAATTAACGTTAATAATCTCGGGTACAGGCAAGCGTTTTGTGGGGAATCAAATTACGGACTTCGGGCCTGGCGACTTAGTACTCCTGGGCGAAAACGTACCGCATTGTTGGCAAAATCACCGCAAAGACTGGTTGGCCACCGAAGAAAACCCTACTGCGGCGCAAGCGCTTGTTATCCATTTCAAAAAAGATTTTTTAGGTGGAGACTTTTTGAGTAAACCGGAATGTGCGGCGCTCCGACAGCTATTTGACAAAGCACGCGGTGGCCTATCCATTCAAGGACCCACCCAAGATCGTGTGGCGCGGGAGTTAATGCAATTAGGGGATTTGACGCCATTCCCAAGAATGCTTGCCTTTCTACACATATTGCATCAGTTGAGTCAGGCAGGATCAGATGCTCAGGTGATTGAGGTTAATGACTCCAGTTATGCCTTATCAGCGGTAGATCTGGCACGAATCAATCGCGTTTATGCGTATGTCATCGCCAATTATACCCAGGAAGTACATTTGGATGAAGTTGCACATTTAGCGAATATGACTGAAACGGCCTTTTGCCGCTATTTTAAGAAGGTGACGAAAAAGACCTTCGTGGAGATGGTGACTGAATTTCGCATTAAACACGCCTGTGAATTATTGCGCAGTAGCCAATTAAGCATGGCTGAAATCTGCTTTGAAAGCGGTTTCGGAAACCTATCCCATTTCAATAAACAGTTTAAGCATTACATGAGCGAAACGCCGCTACAATACCGAAAATTAGTTCGGGAATGGCAGGTGGGGTAAACCTAATTATTTCTTCGCCGGGAACAAAAGGCTCAATCCGATGCTAGCAGTTAATATTCCTAGGATTACACCCAAAGATGCTAGGGTCCCAAAACCCCATTGTTCCAAATAATGATGACCAATCATCTTCAATCCAACGAAACTAAGTAACACGCCCAAACCCATCGGCAAAAAGCGAAACAAGCCCATCAAACTTGATAAGAAAAAGAAGAGGGAACGTAAGCCCATGACAGCGAAAACATTGCTAAAAAATACGATGTACGGATCTTTTGAAATAGAGAAAATCGCCGGAATAGAATCCACCGCGAACAAAATATCGGTAAACGCAATGACCACCACCACCACAAAAATTGGCGTTATAAATACTTTCCCCGTTTTCTTAAATCGAACAAAAAAGTGCCCAATTACATTCCGCTTATAGACATTAAAATACTTTGAAAGCAATTTGACTACCGGATGATCTGCCGTATCTATCTCCTCTTCATGTTCCTTCGATACTAAAATCTTAATCCCCGTGTAAACCAAAAATGCACCAAACAAATAAATGATCCAATCAAATTTCTGTAGCAAGGCTGCTCCCAAAAAGATAAAAATCAAACGCAAAACGATCGCACCTAAAATCCCCCAAACCAATATCTTCTTGTAATACCGCTTCTGAACACCGAATGAATTGAAAATCAAAATAAATACAAAGACATTATCGGCCGACAATGAATACTCGACCAAATAACCGGTGATAAATTCAAGCGATAAGTTATCTTGGAAAATGGCCAACTGGTCATAATATGACCCGGTCCCCAAATCAATGTGCGACGCATAGGCTTGTTGGACCGCCTTTAAGCCAGCCAAATCCTTAATCCCATGAACTAAAGCGCCATTATACCCCAGAAATATGTAAAAAATCAGCGCTAATAATACCCACGCCCCCGACCAAAAACCAGCTTCGCGAAACGTAACTTCCGCTGACCCTGCCTTTTTAAAGATGCCCAAGTCAATCAACATCACCAATATAACGAGCACTGAAAAGACAAGAAAAAATAGAGATTCACTCATAAATAAGTATTTTTACGCTTTCAAAGGGACAAAGGTCGCAAATTTTGACCAATATCATATGTACGAAGGTAAAAAGGTAATCGTCGTGATGCCTGCTTACAAAGCAGCACTCACATTAGAAAAAACTTACAACGAAATCCCGCACGACTGGGTAGATGAAGTCATTTTGGTTGACGACTACAGCCCAGACAATACCGTGGAAGTGGCTCAGCAAATTGGCATCAAACACATTATCCGCCACGATAAAAATAAAGGCTACGGCGGAAATCAAAAATCCTGCTATACTAAAGCGCTTGAATTGGGCGGAGACATTGTAATTATGTTGCACCCCGATTACCAATATACACCTATGTTGCTGAAAGCCATGATTTCGATCATTGGTAACGGATTGTATCCCGTTGTTTTTGCATCAAGAATCTTAGGTAAAGGCGCGCTTAAAGGAGGAATGCCTATTTACAAATACATTGCGAATCGGCTTTTGACCTTGTTCCAAAATATCTTAATCGACCAAAAATTATCCGAATACCATACGGGCTACCGCGCTTTCTCGAAGGAAGTTCTTCAAGCGGTCAACTTCACAAAATGTGATGACGACTTTGTATTCGACAACCAAATGATTTTACAGGTATTTTGGAAGGGATTTGAAGTGGGTGAGGTTACCTGCCCTACAAAATATTTTGAGGAGGCTTCATCTATCAACTTCACACGCAGTTCCATTTACGGCATAGGTGTAATTTGGTATTCAATCCGTTACCGCCTCGCGAAATGGGGATGGAAATGGGATTTAATGAACTAATAAAAAAGCCTCAGAATATAATCCTGAGGCTTTTTTATGTGAACTAGAATCGAATACTTGCTCCCAACAAGAAATTAAATCCGGCTTGTGGATAGTAAAAATTCTCCGTCGTGGTAGCTCCACCATACCGATACGAATACGTGTACCCATTGGAAGAATACATCTCGTTCAATACATTATTCAACAACAATGTAAAAGCAGGGCCTTTTTTCATCGTGTACTTTAAGCGAATATCATGTGTATTGTAGGCTGCGAGTGAACGGGCGTCATTTGATGTGTTATCCAAATATTGCTTACCTACAAATTTGCGCAAAATACTGCCCTCAAACGCGCCTGCTGTATAGGTCAAGGTACTTCCATAAATGACCGAAGGCGAAAAGGCAATATCTGTATTTCCATGATTGATGACAACTTCTTGATTTAAATCATAGTCGAATATCTTTTCTTGAAAATTCTGAATGCGGTTTTGGCTGAGCGTCACATTTCCACTCCAAACAAGGCGCTTTGAAATTTGGTAATTTAACACGGTTTCTAAACCCAAACGGTAACTCTTTTCGACATTGGTCCGGATAGCGTCGCCGGTTGAATTAACAGCTCCGGTTAACACCAATTGATCCTGGTAATTCATAAAATAGCCATTCAATTGGAAGGCATATGTTGTACTAGCACGTTCATACCCAAACTCATAATCCTGTAAGTATTCTGGACGAGGAGCTGCGGCTGCATTGTCGACAAAATCTTGCCGACTAGGCTCCTTGCTACCCGCAGAAACAGAACCGTACACTTTGGATTTTTCTGAAATTTGATGCGTTAGACCAAATTTCGGATTGAAAAATGAATAGGTATTATCTGAATCTAAAGTCAAAGACTTATCTGCCGTTCCTAGCATGCGATAACCCACAGTACGGAATTGGACATCAAAGTAGGCATTCCAAGCAGTAGCTAGATCCCAATTCGCTTTGGCATACACATTCAAATCAGTTTTTTGCGATCGACTACGATACCACTCATGACCGGCAAAAGCAACTGGCGCGATAAGTAAGCCATAATGACGACCAATGTATCGATTCCAAGCACCACCAAATGTAAACTTGAATTTTTGCGAACCAGCATAATTCAACGCAAATGTCGACCCATAAAAATCATTATCTAACCATTTTTGACGTACCACATCGACGATAGGTTTTGCTCCAAGTCCATAGGATTGTAAATCCGCATTGGGTCTGAATTCTTCAAAATAGCCACGTCCATAGGTGTAGTGTGCGTTCAAATCCAAATTCCACGCCTCGGCCAATCGGTGATTCGTAATTAATTGAAAATGGTCCTGCGCGTAATTATCCGTTTGATTATCGTAGGTATAGTAGTTATACCTCCGGCCACTGTTCAATAAATTGTTAGCGTCAGCTTCAGATAAATAGTTACGGTCAATAAAAGCTTTCATCTCATCTACTGAACCATTAACTCTACTTTCTGGAGTTCCATACCACGATTGGTAGGTCTTCTCATTTCCCGTAAAATAGTTAAATCGAGCGAAACTTTTCGCACCAAAATATCCTGCAGAAAAATAGGCAGATATCAAATTAGATGAGGCGCGATCGATAAATCCATCTGATACAATACGAGACAAACGTCCATCTAAGGTAAATTTTCCTTTCAACAAACCGGATCCAAATTTTAAGGTTGTCTTTAAGGTTCCAAAAGATCCCCCAGAAGCATTCGCCTCCCCATAAGCATTGGGCTCAAAGGTATTAGTTTGCATGTTGACAGATCCCCCAAAAGCTCCTGCACCATTTGTGGAAGTTCCTACGCCTCGCTGAATTTGCACCGAGTTAACTGAGCTAGCAAAATCGGGCATATTTACCCAGAAAGTCCCTTGCGATTCTGAGTCATTAATCGGGATACCGTTGACCGTCACATTCACCCGCGTCGCATCAGAGCCACGGATTCGAATTCCGGTATAGCCAATTCCCGCACCTGCATCTGAGGTAGTTACCACCGAAGGGGTGAAATTAAGCAACATAGGCATATCCTGGCCCAAGTTACTTTTACCTAATTCAGTGGCGGAAACATTAGAATAGGCCATGGCGGAGTTTTCATCAGCCCGTGTGGCACGAACTACCACTTCATCCTGCAAGAAATTAGATTTTTTTAGGCCGATTTGGGTGGCCCTCTCCGCCGAAACTTCGACTGGCTCATAGCCTACAAAGCTGACTAAAATAGTTGCGTTAGCACTGGCAGCTAGTTGGTATCGCCCCTTCGAATCAGTCACATTTCCCTTCTGACTTCCTTTCACAGAAACAGAAGCTCCCCATAAAGGTGCATTTGTTTCTTGATCGAAAACTCTTCCTTCGATCTTTTGACCTAACATGACATGCGTAAGTAATAAAAAAAACAGCGTCGTTAGCTTTTTCATAATTTGTTGAAAAGTTTAACAACAGGTAAAGGAGTCAAATCCTGTATGAATTTAACAAACACCCTTAATTTTGATTTTTTCTGAGTTTTCAGCGCTAAAAACTCGACAAAATCCCTTCGGCAGCATTACCTGCATCAGGTTCATTGGGTATAATCTCAGCCCTTATTCAGAGCACCCCTTTTTGTGGATGCACAAAGATATAAATTTTTCTACCTTTGCAAGCCATTCGCAGGTATAGATCGATATGATTGTTAAAGAGTTTCTTTCCATTTACACGTCTGACGGTATTGTTCAACACATTTCGGAACGGATCCAACAAGCTACACCGGGACAATCCTTTCACATAAAAGGCCTTTGTGGCGCATTAGATACGGTTTTGATAGCAGCAACCCTGCCGAATAAAACTCCATACCTAATTATTTGTGAGGAAAAGGAAGAGGCGCAATACGTCTTTAATGACTTGCAATCCCTCCTTGGCGATGCAGCGGTGATACTTTTTCCCATGTCGCACAAAAAACCGTATGTGTGGGAGGAGATTGATAATGCCAATGTGCTCATGCGTGCTGAAGTATTAAATGTACTCAGCAATTATTCAGGCCAAACCTTAGTGATTGTCTCTTATCCTGAGGCCATGACGGAAAAGGTAATCAACCGAAAATCATTAGTTAAGAATACCTTATCCATTCGCGTGGGTGATAAAATCGACCGGAATTTTGTAGCAGAAACGCTTAACGAATATGACTTTGAACGGACAGATTTTGTTTACGAGGCGGGACAATATTCCGTTCGCGGTGGTATCCTCGACGTGTTTTCCTATGCAGCTGAATATCCATACCGGATTGATTTTTTCGGAGATGAGGTAGATAGTATTCGAACATTTCATCCCGAAACACAGCTTTCGATTCAATCAGTTTCAGCGATGCACCTGATCCCGGATGTGCAAACCAAATTGGTCCAAGAGACCCGCGAATCATTCTTTACCTTTCTACCTGAAAAGACCAAAATTTGGATCAAAGATCATTCGATTTTAATGGATGTCATTGAACAGTATTTTGACAAAGGCCAAGCAGCTTACGACGCAAATAGCAGCTCAGACATCAATGTATTGAACAAACCTGAGGAAAGATGGGAGACCATCAAGACAACAAAAAAACATCTTCAGGAATTTGTCTGTGTGGAATTCGGGAAGCGTTCACACCTGAAACAAAACGAGGTAATTGCCTATCCAGCTAAAAATCCGGGCGCATTTCAGAAAGACTTTGATCGCCTTGCTGCCGCTTTGCTAGACAATCAAACAGCTGGAATTCAAAATATCATTTGTTCCGAATCACCACGCCAGCTCGAACGACTCGATGTGATTTTCAATGAGATTAATACGAGCATCCAATTTAAACCCTTGCAAATTTCGTTGCGCGAAGGATATATTGACACCCAGACGCAAGTTGCTTTTTATCCAGATCATCAATTGTTTGATCGCTTTAATCGCTTCAAGGAGAAAAATAAATTCTCCAAAAGCAAGGCATTAACGCTCAAAGAATTGCGTTCCCTGCAAGTAGGTGATTTCGTAACGCACGTAGATTATGGCATTGGTCGTTTTGCCGGATTGAACTTGATCGACACGTCGAATGGAGAACAAGAAGTCATCCGACTGATCTACCGCGACGACGATGTGTTATCGGTTTCGATTCATTCACTCCATAAGATTTCCAAATATTCCGGCAAAGAAGGAGCACCTCCTTCCATGTCTAAATTAGGCTCACCAGAGTGGGATAACAAAAAATCCCGCGTTAAAAAGCAGGTGAAAGACATCGCCAAAGAGCTCATTTCGTTGTATGCCAAACGGAAAAATGCACCAGGTTTCGCCTTTTCGCGCGATACCTATTTACAGGCAGAGTTAGAGTCATCCTTCATTTATGAAGACACGCCGGATCAAGCAAAAGCGACAGCCGATGTCAAAGTAGATATGGAAAAACCACATCCGATGGACCGTTTGGTTTGTGGGGATGTGGGTTTTGGAAAGACAGAAATCGCCATTCGTGCCGCATTTAAAGCTGTGGCTGATTCGAAGCAAGTGGCTGTACTCGTTCCTACAACGGTCCTTGCCATGCAACATTACCGTACGTTTCATGATCGTTTGGCTGCATTCCCATGCAAAGTTGAATATGTGAATCGGTTTAAATCCGCAAAACAAATCAAGGAAACGTTGGAGCGTGTAGCAAACGGCCAAACAGATATATTAATTGGTACGCACCGATTGGTCAACAAGGACGTCGTATTCAAAAACTTGGGCCTGATGATTATCGATGAGGAACAGAAGTTTGGCGTAAAAGTCAAAGATCGATTGAAAGAAATGCGCGTGGATGTAGATGTGTTAACACTGACAGCCACGCCAATTCCACGGACATTACATTTTTCGCTCATGGGTGCGCGGGATTTGTCGATTATTGCGACGCCACCGCCGAATCGCCAACCGGTAGAAACGAAGCTGGTCGTAATGACCGACGAACTTTTGCGCGATGGGGTAAGGGAGGAATTAGCACGCGGTGGACAAGTGTTTGTGGTCCATAATCGCATTAATGACTTAGATAGTACCGCGAACCGGATTTTACGTTTAGTTCCAGACGCCAAAATTGGCGTGGCGCACGGCCAAATGGAAGGAGACAGGTTAGAGAAAATCATGATGGACTTCATCGAAGGAAATTACG
>JAIXRT010000126.1 GCA_027485075.1 Cytophagaceae bacterium | reverse complement strand
CTTGACATCAATACATTTTCAGCCATTTGCTTGACCATGGCCGTGTCATATTTGGCGTAATAGGCGGGAAGGTTTTTGATGAAATAACTAAATATCGGATTGTCTGAATCGAGCATTGCTTTTTGGATCAAAAGAAAGTTCAATTCGGATCCATAGTTTTCTGTCGCTTCTGATTTCGCGTAGTCATTGACAATAGCCATGTTCTGAACCGTGTCCATCGTGACGCGCGTGTAAAAAGCAGTGGAAAGCAATAAGTCTGGTTGGCGATCACCCGCTTGGTAACGTGCTAACTTCGCTGCATCACGTTGTTTAGGATCTGTGGCAATCTGTAGTGTTTTCAGAATTCCGGGTACAGAATTCAATTCTTCGCCCATAATTTCTACATGCCAAGTTTTTCCCTCGGGTGAGAGGATAATAAAAGATGGCGTGGAAGGGATGTAGATTTTATTCTTGCGTAGGAAAAGTCCATTTTCTCGTTTAGAAAGGTCTAATTGATAGGCCAGGAAGTTTTTGTCTAAGTAATTTTTGATGACGGGGCTACGCAAGGTTTTGTCATAGGCCATACAATGGGAACATGTGGGCAGAAATGCTTCGAGTAAAATCGGTTTTTTTTCTTTGGCTGCCCGCTGAAAAATCGCTTCGGGGGCTTCCCACGTTTTGAAGGATGGATTTTGTCCAAAACTTGCTAATGCGATTGTGCATAAAAAACCAATGAATAAAAGCGTTCGAGTCATCTGTATTATTTTTCTCAAAAATACATTATCCTGCCCAATTTTCTCTATCTAAATTTCGGTACGTGATGGCCTCGGCCATGTGACGGGTATTTATTTCCGGTTGTTCCGCTAAATCCGCAATGGTTCGGGCTACTTTAAGTATACGTTCATAGGCGCGTGCAGAGAGTTTCAATCTACGCATGGCTTGTTGCAAAAGTTGTTCTACGTCTGGGTTGAGCTGACAAAATTGACGGACTTGGAGTCCCGTCATCCCCGCATTGGCATGTACTTTGGGACTATGGATAAACCGCAGTTGTTGTAATTTTCGTGCGTTCATCACGCGTACACGAATGGCCTCGCTTGCTTCTGCTATTTCAGGCGATCGGATTTCTTCGAATGCAACCGGACTGACTTCCACGTGTAAGTCAATGCGATCGAGGAGTGGCCCTGATATTTTATTCAAATAGCGTTTGACCATTTCTTCACCGCAGGTACAGTCTTTAGTTGGATGGTTGAAATAGCCGCAGGGGCAGGGGTTCATGCTGGCGATTAGCATAAAGTTTGCTGGAAATTCGATGGCTGATTTAGCCCGAGATATCAATACGAGGTGGTCTTCCAGTGGCTGGCGCATGACCTCCAAGGCATGACGTGAAAATTCGGGCAATTCGTCGAGGAATAGGACGCCGTTGTGTGCCAAAGAAATTTCCCCAGGTTGCGGATTAGAGCCACCCCCGATTAAAGCGGTAGCCGATATACTATGATGGGGTGCTCGAAATGGACGCTTGGAAATCAATTGCGAATTTTGAGCTATTTTGCCTGCGACCGAGTGAATGATGGTGGTTTCCATGGCTTCTTCTAAACTGAGTGGAGGCAAGATGCTTGGTATGCGTTTGGCCAACATGGTTTTTCCGGCGCCTGGTGGGCCGATGAGGATCAGGTTATGCCCACCTGCCGCTGCGATCTCGAATGCTCTTTTGGCTACTTTTTGGCCATGGACATGGGCAAAATCAAGGCTATTATCATAGGCATATGTATTTGTTTTCGTTGTGGGGAAGGGAATGTGGCTGGTTTTTCCGCGAAGGAATAGGACGGTTTCGCGTAAGGTTTCCATGCCAAAAACCTCCATGCCTTCAATTAAAGCCGCTTCCGTTGCATTAGCTAGCGGCAAAATAATTTTAGTGAAGCCTTGTTTTTTGGCTTCGATCCCCATGGCCAAAGCCCCTTTAATTGGTCTAAGTACGCCATCTAGGGCGAGTTCTCCCATGATAACAAAATTAGCTAGAGCTTGCATGTCCACTTGCTCGGAGGCATGCATTAGCGATAACGCGATGGGCAAATCATAGGCAGAGCCTTCTTTTCGGATGTTTGCGGGGGCTAAATTAATGATCACTTTGCGTCTAGGGAAAAAGCAACCCATGTCTTTAATAGCCGATTCGACGCGAAGGATAGATTCTTTGATGGTGGAATCTGGCAGGCCAACGAGGAAGCATTTGCTGCCGCGGCCTACATTCGTTTCAATGGTGATGAGTGCGGCGGAAATTCCAATTACGGACATGCCATAAGTTTTTGCGAGCATTTTTTATTAAATCTACGTGTGTGCTCGCAGAAAATGGTAGGTTTTTAATCAGTTACTTGGACAATTTCTGCATTTACCAATAACTTGATTTTTTTGCCCAATGGAATGGCTTGGTTGTTGGGAATGTGTCCCGCCGGAAAATCAAAAGCGATGGGATACTGACAGGTAGCCGTATGTTCGAGAATCATGTCCTCTATGCTCAATCCGATGGTTAGGCTCGCTTCTTTACAATCTGTAAATCCGCCGATAATCAATCCGGCTAGGTCAGCCAGATACCCAGCTCGTTTGAGTTGGAGTAATAGTCGGTCTACATGATACAGGCGTTCGCCTATTTCTTCAATAAATAGAATTTTCCCTTTGGGATTAGGGAAACTATTACTCCCAATTAAGTGAGTGAGTAATGAAAGGTTTCCGCCGATGATACTTGCTTCCGCAACGCCATGTTTATTTAGTGAATGACTTGTGGTACGAATCTGCGTACGACCTTCGAAAAGGAGTGTATGTAAATTGGCCAATGCCGCTTCTCCCCCTTTTTGGCAGAAATTATTGGGCATGGGGCCATGTATACTGGCGATCGAAAAGGTGTCAATGTGACAAAGTAGTGCGGTGATATCTGAGAAGCCAACGATCCATTTGGGGTTCGCGCGAAATTTCGTAAAATCCAATCCGTCGAGTAGTCGGCTTACCCCATATCCACCGCGTAGCGGAAAAATCGCCGCGATGCTTGGGTCGTCGAGCATCTGTTGTAGGTCAGAACGGCGTTGTTCATCCGTCCCACCTAGACCAAAGTGCTCAGCTAGATAATGATCACCGAGTACAATGTCTAATCCCCAATCGGATAAAACTTGAAGTCCTGCTTTCCATTGATTGGAAGTTGGATGTGATGCGGGCGAGATGATACCTACACGATTTCCAGGTTTTAACAGTTGGGGTATTTGGGACATGGTATTATTATAAGAACACGACTTCTTGTATGAGTTCCGAGTGTGCGTATTTGTTGATCAATTCAATCATTTTGGCTTTGGCCATCATGAGTTCTTTTTTGAGCGGAGCGCTGTCAAGTTGGAGAAACAGTTTGCCGTTTTTGATATACATTTTTTGGGTACGGGCGGCGATTGGTTTGCCCATGATCTCTTCCCAGTGGGCTACTATATAGGTTTCGTCGTATTGGCCTTGGAGTTTGTAGACGCGTAAAAGGGACTCAATCGCCTCCTTGAGGGGCTGGCTTTCACTTTTGCGGTGTGCGGCGCGGGGGCCTTTGGGGCTAAAAGGGGAGTCCATTTTCGAAGTTTACGGAGCAAAGGTATGTTTTTTTGGTACTATTTGGGGTCGTAATTGGTCGATTTTAATTTTTTTTTAATTTTTTTTTCAAATTTTAATTCTCAAAAAAGTACCTAATAAAGGGGCTATTTTTGGGTAAAATATCAAGATAATACAATAGCTTTTTTTTTGGGTGTATTATTTTGTGCGGTGGGCTGTTTGAGGCATGTAAAAATTAAATTAGAATTGCATTACTTTTGCTTGTACTGAAAAATACAACGGCAGTTAAAACTATGAAAACTACTCCGACATTTTTCGACAAGTTTTATTAGTAAATAATTCTTTAACCCCAAATTACCAAACTAATGAGTACACAACAACCAAAGCCAGCTGCTAAGCCAGCTGCAACCGAAAAAAAATCTGGCGGTATTTCTGCAGGTTTAATCCTAATTGTCCTGTTTGCTATTGCGATTGCAATTTACACCCTTGTCATGGGAGATGGATCTCACTTCGAAGGTGGAACAAATGAAGGACACCCACTTCCAGGTGACTACTTTGGTGTAGTTTACAAAGGTGGAGTTATTGTGCCAGTTTTGATGACTTGTTTCTTAACTGCATTAACATTTTCAATCGAGCGTATGTTTACAATCGGTAAAGCAAAAGGAACTGGTGATGTAAATGCATTCGTTCGTGCAATTCAAGCTTCTTTAGATAAGGATGATGTTGAAGGTGCTTTGAAGGCTTGCGATAAGCAAAAAGGATCTGTAGGTAATGTTACATTAGCTGCAATCAAAAAATACAAGGCATTAATCTCTGATTCTGGTTTGGATAAAGAGCAAAAATTAGCTGCTTTGAGCAAAGAAGTTGAGGAAGCTACTTCATTGGAATTGCCAATGTTAGAGAAAAACTTGACTATTATTGCAACATTGGCTTCGGTATCAACTTTGATCGGTCTATTAGGAACGGTAATTGGTATGATCAAGGCCTTTGCTTCATTGGGTAATTCAGGTGGATCTACAGATTCAGCTGCATTAGCGAATGGTATCTCTGAGGCCCTAATCAATACAGCATTAGGTATCGGTACTTCAGCGATCTGTATCATTGCATACAACGTGTTTACAGCGAAAATTGATGAGTTAACTTACAGCATTGATGAGATCGGCTTAAGTGTTAACCAAAATTATGCTACGCATCACAATTAATATTTGAACCGATTTAGGGGCGTTGCCCTTTCACTCAATTTTTTTCACAGTTCAAAAAAATAATTGTTATGCCAAAAGTTAAAGCCAAAAGACAAAGTGTCTCACTCGACATGACAGCGATGTGTGATGTGGCTTTCCTTCTTTTGACGTTCTTCATGTTAACCGCGAAGTTCCGTCCTGAAGAGGCAGTTACGATCACGCCACCATCATCAATTTCAGAGAAACCTTTGAATACAAAAGATGGTATGCTAATGGTTAGTGTTTCACCAGATGGTGGAGTTTATTTGGCAACTGATGATCAACAAGCAAGAGAGTTTATGTTAGAGCGTATGGCTAATCGCTATGGTGTCGCTTTAACGGCTGAAATGAAGAAGAACTTTATGGCTTCTGAAATTGTTGGCTATCCTCTTGGTGCGATGCGTCAGGTGTTAAATATGAAACCTGCAGATGCTAAGAAGCTAAGTAAGGGAATTCCAATTGATTCAACCAATAACGAACTTTCGTATTGGGTGGGTTATGCGAAATTATCTAATCCGGAATTGAAGGTTGCCGTTAAAGGAGATAAGGAGTCTAACTACAAAGTATTTGCTGATATCATCGGTACTTTGCAAGCTCAGAATATCAATATCTTCCAATTGGTTACTGGTCCGGAAAATAAACCGAAATAAGTTTTCATTTTTAATTACAAACAGAAATGGCAGAAATAGATAGCTCCGGTGGCGGGAAGAAAGGCGGCGGGAAGAAGCGTAGTAAGAAAATGTCGACCAAAATCGACATGACACCAATGGTGGACTTAGGCTTCTTGTTGATCACTTTCTTTATGTTAACGACTACGTTAGCAAAGCCCGTGACCATGCAATTAAACATGCCTGACAAAACGGATACAAAGGAAACATCACCTGTAAAATTATCGGAAACACTTACCGTGTGCCCAGATGAGAATAAGGTGTATTACTACCAAGGTATTCCTACTGAAGCAGGTACAGTAATGCAGGTGACCAACTATTCTGATACAGGCATTCGCAAAGTTATTGCGGATCTTAAGGCGAAAGTTGGTTCGAACTTTACTATCGTAATTAAGCCTACGAAAAAAGCAAAATATCGTAATATGATCGATATGCTTGATGAGTGTGCAATTACTAATAACAAGCGTTACGCTTTATTAGAAATTGATCCGGATACGGAGGCCTTGATTAAACGATCAGGTAAATAAGACCTATTAATTAATTTTAAATTAAACGAATATTATGTCACAAGTAATAAGCCAAGATGCTACTTTGGATGATATTATCTTCAAGAATAAAAATCGCGAGTTTGGCGCTTTTGTTCTTCGGAAGACGTATCCTAAAGTAATGAAGCGGTCGGTATTACTAGGCTCTGCACTCTTTGTCGGTGCTCTTTTGATCGCAGCTTTCTGGAAACAGTTAACTGCAGCGTCAGAAGATAAGACTGAGGTGACAGCTGAAGTAATGAAATTGGATAAGCCAGCTCCTCCTAAGAAAGTAGAGTTGCCTCCTCCGCCACCACCGCCACCACCCAAAGAAATTCCTAAGGTGACGACGACTAAATTCTTACCTCCAGAAATCAAGCATGATGAAGAAGTAACGAAGCCAGAGCCGCCGCCTGAAGAGGTAAAAGGAAATACAGCATCAGAAACTGTTAAAGGGGAGTCGGAAACGTACGAGCCACCAGTAGATCCAGATGCTAAAGGTGCAGAACCTGTTGAGCCGCCAAAACCAGCTGAAGATGAAATCTTTACAGCGGTTGAGCAAAATGCCGAGTTCCCTGGTGGTCCTCGTGCTTTTGGCCAGTTCTTACAGCGTAACTTGCGTTATCCATCTGCGGCACAGCGTGCCAACGTAGGTGGTAAGGTATATGTTCAATTCGTAGTAAATACGGATGGAACTATCCAAGACGTTCAAGTATTGAAGTCTGTAGGTTTTGGTTGCGACGAAGAAGCGATTCGTGTAATTAAATCGGTACCAAGATGGACTCCTGGTAAGCAGTCTGGACGTGCAGTACGTTCACGCTTTACGCAGCCGATCACGTTCGTATTATCTGAGTAATCTCAATTATTGAATTTTTTCAGACCTGCTAAATGTACATTTGGCAGGTCTGATTGTTTAAACTACTTATGAAACTACCCATTGCTGTTCTTATTAACATCTCATTCCGCGTAGTCGTTGCGCTAGCTTACAGTGGCTTAGGTGCCTATGTAGCTGTGTGGTCTGATTTTCAATTAGGTGATTTTGCTGGTGTTCCCATCGTCAAGATGCTAGGAGTGCTATTTTTTGTCTATGGGATTTTCCGACTTTGGAGAGCTTATTTGTATTTTAGTGAAATGAACGATCAAAATTATGGGCATTATGAAGACTAAGATTTTGTTTTTTTCCATGGTGTTAGTAGGGATTTTCGCATGCGGTGAATCCAAAAAAGATGCACCCAAAGATGGACCGGCAACCGGTTCAATCTCCATCGGTGTAGATGAATCATTTCAGCCGTTAGTCAATGCAGAGAAAGCGGCCTTCGAAGAGAATTATCATTTTGCTAAATTAAATCTGGTGTTTAAACCGGAGAATGAGTCGATTGCCGATTTGCTAAATGATAAAGTACGTTCTGTTGTCGTTTCGCGTGAGTTGACTGATGCAGAGAAAGCTATATTTACTCGTGAAAAAATCACTTACCGTAGTTTTAAATTTGCTGCCGATGGGATCGCGCTGATTGCTAACAAGTCAAATAAAGACACGTCAATTACACTTGACCGTTTGAAGTCCTTATTAAATGGTTCTGCAAGAGATGGAAATTCATTAGAATTGGTCGTTGACAAAGCGAATTCAAGCAACATTAAATTCTTGGTAGACCGTTTTGGACTCGGAAATACAGGTTTGTCCGTAGCTGCTGTTGGATCCAATAAGGAAGTCATTGAATATGTACAGGCACATAAAAATGCCATAGGAATCATTGGCTCGAACTGGATTAGCGATGGAGATAATCCTACATCACTTGGATTTATTCGTTCCATTCAGGTTATGTCTGTGTCTGAAAATGGGAAAGATTACTACCAACCATTTGGGTATAATTTAGCCTTGAAGAAATATCCATTACGCCGCGAGATTAAAATGATTCTAAAAGAATCACATACGGGTTTGGGTACGGGATTTGTTAATTACGTGTGTGGAGACATGGGACAATTGATCGTTTTGAAAGCGGGCCTAATTCCATTGACCCGGCCTATCACGATTAGACAGTATCAAATCAGCCAATAAACGTATTTTTGAGATTGACATTTGTCAGTTTTTCAAGATTTTTGCTTAAATTTGTCATTCCAAAAAATATTAAACTTTACTAGTAATTTATTGAACTTTTCAATGTTACGCCTAAGCATACTTCTTTTAAACAAAAATTTAAATTACAAATGATGAAAATGAAATCATGGCTTTTGGGAATTGGTCTTTTGTTGACCAATCTAGCTTTCGGGCAAACGATTCAAGATGGTCTACATTTATTAGATCGCCATCAGCCAAGTCGTGCGAAACAAGTTTTCGAGGGGTTGGTTTCTGCGGCTCCGACTGGTGAAAATTATTTCTATTTGGGTTACTATTACCTAACACAACGTGATTGGGATAATGCTAAGGCTACCTTTGAAAAAGGAAAAGTGGCTGATCCGAAGAATTACTTAAACCAAGTAGGTCTAGGTTCAATTTTAGTAGGTCAAAACAACGTGTCTGCAGCGAAAGTAGAATTCGACCGAATTCTAGCGGATACCAAAAACAAAAATATTGATGTGATGTACCGAATCGCTGAGGCGTATTCGATGTACTATATTTTAGGTAAGGAAGAAAGTTTCAATGCCAATAACAACGATCCAGGTGAGGCGATTCGCTTAATTGATTTGATTCAGGAGCGTTTGATGAAGGATAAGAAAATGCCTACTGTCGAGCATTACATTGTTAAAGGAGATGCCTATTTGATCAAAAATGACGGTGGTAATGCGGTAACTGCATACGAGACAGGTTTGATGCAAGATCCTAAAAACGTGAAGGCTAAAGTAAAGATCGGTACCGTATATCTTCGTGGAAAGAACTACAAAGAAACGCAAGCGCGTTATAAAGAAGCCATTGATTTAGACTCAAACTATGCACCAGCTCACCGGAGATATGGTGAGTACTTAATCGTAGGTGGTCAATACAAAAATGCCTCTCGTTACTTCCGTCGTTATTTAGAAAAAGCAGAAGCTACACCAGAGGTTACTTTGGAAACGGCTAAATTGTTATTCCTTTCTAAGGATTACGAAGGTGCGATGAAATTTACAGATGATGCTGACAAGCGTGGTGTGAAAGACAATGACATCTTCCGTATGCGTGGATATTCAAACGTGGAGATGGGTAATTTCCAACAAGGTATTGATAACCTAGACGGTATGGTTAAGCGTGGTGTTAAGCCATACTTTATGGATGATTTATATTTTGGAAAAGGATACCAAGGTTTAGGTAAAGATTCTATCGCTTTATTGTACCTAGAAAAAGCGGCTCCTTTGGATACGAACAACAACGTTTATTCAATCATCCATGATGTGCGTTACAAGCAAAAACGTTACAGTGATGCAGCAGTAGCTGGTTTGAATTCAATTCAATGGAAAGTTAAAAAAGCTCAAACGGTTGGTTCAGGTGACTACTTTAAAGT
>JAIXRT010000192.1 GCA_027485075.1 Cytophagaceae bacterium | reverse complement strand
GGACTATAAAAAACGGGGCGGTTAGGCACCTCTGGGAAGTAATTCTGTTCCACCCAATGTCCCGGAAAATCATGTGGATATTTGTAGTCCGCGCCATAATTCAAATCTTTCATCATACGGGTGGGCGCATTGCGCAAATGCAATGGAACGGGTAAATCTCCCGTTTGTTCCACATAGGCCAATGCCTTATTAATGGCGTTATAGGCCGAATTACTTTTAGGTGAAGTCGCTAAATAAATTACCGTCTGTGACAAAATAATGCGGGATTCGGGATTGCCAATCACCCGGATGGAATCGAAGCAAGATTGGGCTAATAACAAGGCGTTCGGGTTGGCTAAACCGATGTCCTCGGAGGCTAAGATTAATAAGCGCCGACCGATAAACTCAAGTGATTCGCCGCCGGCGAGCATACGTGCCAACCAATACACGGAAGCATCCGGATCGGAACCTCGAATCGATTTAATGAAGGCGGAAATGATGTCGTAATGTTGCTCACCGTCTTTGTCGTATTGGGCCAGATTCTTTTGCAGGCGTTCAGTCACGAGTGCGTTCGTTACTTCTATTTCGTTAGACCCTTCCGTCGTAATCAGTAACTCGAATAGATTTAGCAATTTTCGCCCATCACCGCCCGAAAAATGAAATAAGGCATCCGTTTCTGTGAGCGTGATGGATTTGTTGGCAAATAATTTATCTGTACTAATTGCCTTATCGATGAGTTGGCGTAAATGCACGTCATTCAGTGCCTCCAAAACATACACTTGACAACGCGACAAAAGGGCTGATATAACTTCAAAGGAAGGATTTTCCGTGGTGGCGCCTACCAAGGTGACGATGCCTTTTTCGACGGCGTTCAACAAAGAATCTTGTTGGGACTTCGAAAAACGATGAATTTCATCTATGAACAAAATGGGTGATTGCGCTTCGAACATCCGGTTCTTTTTCGCCAATTCCAATGTTTCACGGACATCTTTGACACCGGATGAAACGGCCGAAAGGGTGTAAATGGTGCGTTTTAGGGCACTGGCTAGTAAGCTTGCTAGGGTGGTTTTGCCTACTCCGGGAGGACCCCAAAGAATGCAAGAGGGGAGATGGCCGGCCTCAATGGCTTTTCGTAAAGGTGCTTGCGGCCCAATGACCTTTTCCTGGCCAATGTAATCATCCAATGTAGTGGGGCGCATGCGCTCTGCGAGTGGTTGCATCATGTTTCGAAGTTACTTGATTTTTGTAAAATAGAAATAGATTGAGTAGCTTGGAGTTCAAAATAAACCTATCATTTTATGAATACATCTAGACGTTCCTTTTTGCGCAATTCAGCCTTTGGGCTAGGTGCAATGGCCTTTGCTTCACCCGCGTTGCAAAGTTTAGCCGCAGTAAAATATAAGAAATTAGTGGGTATTCAATTGTATTCCATTCGCGATGATATGCGTAAGGATCCACAAGGTACCTTAACCGCATTGGCAGAAATGGGCTACAAGTACGTAGAACATGCGAATTACATTAACCGTAAGTTTTATGGTTGGGAAGCCAAAGAATTCAAAAAGCGCCTCGATGATTTGGGTATGAAAATGCCATCAGGTCATACCGTAATGGGTAAGGCACATTGGGATGATTCCAAAAATGATTTCACTGATTTGTGGAAATACACGGTCGAAGATGCGGCGGTCATGGGACAAGAGCTTGTGATTAGTCCGTCGATCGATATGGGTATTCGTAAGGACAAAAATCTTTTATTGAAATACATGGATATTTTCAATAAGTCGGGTGAATTGTGTAATAAATCAGGTATGCGTTTTGGCTACCACAACCATGATTTTGAATTCTCTGAGAAATTGGATGGAGAGTTATTATACGATATCATGTTGAATAATACGGATCCAAAATTAGTAGCCCAACAGTTAGACATAGGTAATATGATCAATGGTGGCGGTGTACCTGCTGACGTAATGAAAAAATTCCCAGGTCGTTTTGTTTCAATGCACGTGAAAGATGAAGTTCCTTCAAAAGCGGGTCATGAAAAATTTGAGTCAACAATCTTAGGTAAAGGTTCAGGCCAAATCGATGTACAAGCTTTAGTGAAGTTGGGCGACAAAGAAGGAGGCACGAAGCACTTTATCATTGAGCAAGAGTCATACCAAGGATTAAAGCCATTGGATTGCATGAAGGAAAATATTGCCATCATGCGTGGTTGGGGGTATAAATAAATATTCGAGACGCAATACTTTGCGTTTAATATCGTAGAGACGCGATACCTCGCGTCTAGAAAAAAGCAGAGACGCAATAACTTGCGTCTATTAAAAATGAGACGCGAGGTATCGCGTCACTACATTTTTAAAATGAAAAAACTAACACTCATCGCCTTACTGGCAGCACCATTTTTTTTTTTTTTTTAATCATCATTAAAACCAAGTATTACCCAAAAAGCAGATGCCTTGAAAGACAAGGTCATTGCTTGGCGTCGGGACTTTCACGAACATCCAGAATTGGGTAATCAAGAAGTTCGTACGGCAGGTATTGTGGCTGCACATTTACGTTCTTTGGGAATTGAAGTCCAAGAAAAAGTTGCTCGCACGGGTGTGGTGGGTATTTTGAAAGGCGGTAAGCCTGGTCCAGTCGTTGCTTTACGTGCCGATATGGATGGATTGCCAGTTACAGAACGCGTTGATTTGCCTTTCAAATCAAAAGTAATAACTGAGTTCAATGGCCAAAAAACAGGTGTCATGCATGCCTGTGGACACGATTCTCACGTGGCTATTTTGATGGCAGTGGCTGAAATTTTGGCATCAGAAAAGGCGAATTTGGCTGGTACGGTTAAGTTTATTTTCCAACCAGCCGAAGAAGGTGTTTACAATGATAAAGGGGAAATGATTCTATCGGGAGCTGAATTGATGGTTAAGGAGGGCGTATTGGAGAATCCCAAAGTAGACGTGATTTTTGGTTTACACATCGCGGCAGGTTCCGATAATGGCGTTATTGAATACAAACCGGGAGCCACGATGGCTGCGGTAGACCAATTGGACATTAAGGTGAAAGGAAAGCAAGCTCATGGAGCAAGTCCTTGGACCGGAATTGACCCGATTGTGATTTCATCTCAAATCGTCATGGGTTTACAAACCATAGTTTCGCGTTCCGTGAACCTAACGGAAGATCCGGCCATCGTAACGGTGGGAGCTTTTCAT
>JAIXRT010000025.1 GCA_027485075.1 Cytophagaceae bacterium | reverse complement strand
ACGCTTAGGTAGCCCAACAGGGAAGTTGGCAGGCAGCGTAGACATTCAGAAAGCAGGTCAAGTAACGATGCCAGTTTCAGTAAGTGGCGTGAATGACTTATACTTTGTATTTGTCAATCCAGGCGCTGGCGATAAGCCATTGTATGCATTGAAGGAATTCTTCTTTGAGAACTAATTAATATCCTTGGGCTTTTAGCCTAGAGATTTGATGTAAAAAGCAAGAGGCCCCAAATGGGGCCTCTTTTTATTTCGGAGGATGCTCATCCATGCGGATGGCCTTGATGTATAAGTTCTTTACTTTTTTTCGCGCCCAATCCGTTTTGCGTAAAAATGTCAAACTGGAATTGACGCTGGGTTCATGCGAAAAACAGTTGATGCGAATGCGGCTCGCAAGCCCTTCCCAGCCGTATTTGTCAATTAAATATTCCAGTATGAATTTCAGCGTTTTACCTTCTAATGGATCCATCGTTTAAACTCTTTCAGATAGTTCTAACCAGCGTAATTCTTTTTCTTCTAGGGTATTTTTAATGACTTCTATTTCCTTTGCCCAATCAGCCAACAATTGGAAATCATCTGAGCCACTGTTTAACTTTTCAATCAAGGCATCTTTTTCAGATTCTAATTTAGCCATCTCTTTTTCCAGATCCTCAAACTCTTTTTGCTCTTTAAAACTCAATTTGGCACCTTTTTGAACCGGGAGTACCTCTTTTTCGATAACTACGGCTTTAGGAGCAGGAGCTGGTTCCTTTTCCTTATTTTCTAACGCAATCCGGTAATCCGTATAATTGCCATTAAAGAAGTTGACTTCTCCTTCGCCTTCCACAAGAATCAATTGGTCCACCAAATTATCCATGAAATAACGATCATGAGAAACCAAAAGTAAACAACCTTGAAACTCACTTAAAAAGTCTTCTAGTAACTGAAGTGTGTCTAAATCCAAATCGTTTGTGGGCTCATCCAAAATCAAGAAATTCGGATTCTTAACCAAGACTTGCATCAACTGCAAACGCTTCTTTTCGCCACCGGACAATTTAGAAACCGGTGTGTATTGCTGAGCCGTAGGAAACAAGAACTTACTCAAAAATTGGCTCGGAGATAAAGACTCGTTCTTACCATAGGGAATCACCTCGGCAATTTCCGTAATCGTATCGATGACGCGTTGTTCCGGTTTGAATTCAAAGGGCAATTGGGTGTAATACCCGATCACCAAAGTTTCCCCTGGATCAATCGTTCCCGAATCAGGTTGTTCTAATCCAGTCAATAATTGCAAGAAGGTCGTTTTGCCAGCTCCGTTTTTGCCAACGATACCAATGCGGTCTTTTTTCTTAAACGTATAGGTGAAATCATTGACGATTTTCTTCTCGCCCCAAGCCTTTTTAAGGTGGTTGATTTCAATGATTTTATTACCTAAGCGTGACATTTGAATATTCAATTCCAGCTTACTGTCATCCACTTTCCGATGGGCCATTTCCTCTGTTTCGGAGAAGGCATCGATGCGAGATTGTGATTTGGTCCCACGCGCTTTCGGTTGGCGACGCATCCATTCTAATTCCTTGCGGTATAGGTTTTTCGCTTTCGCAACGGTACTCGCTTCGGATGCTTCCCGCTCCGCTTTTTTCTCTAAGAAATACCCGTAATTTCCCTCATAGGTATAGATTGATCCGAGGGCCAATTCCATCATTTTATTACAAACCTTATCTAGGAAATAACGATCGTGGGAGACAACTAGAACCGTTACGTTTGGACCGGATAAAATACCCTCTAACCATTCAATGGTTTCAATGTCCAAGTGGTTAGTTGGCTCATCCAAAATCATAATATCCGGACTTTCGATCAACAACTTAGCCAAAGAAAGTCGTTTCTTTTGGCCTCCTGAGAGCGTGGAAACTTGTTGGTCCCCATCCGGAATCCCTAAACGCGTAATGATTTGTTTGGCTCTTGCCTCGTAATCCCAGGCATTGTGTGCCTCCATTAAGGCAAATGAATCTTCAAGCTCCTGTGGATCACCGGATAGCATGGCTTTTTCGTAGGCTTTAATCGCCACAGCACTGGGTAAATCATCTGAAAACAGATAATTCAACACGCGTTCATTTTCTTCAAATATCGGATTTTGAGGTAGGTAGCCTACCCGAATACCTTTACGGATGGTAATCTTGCCTTCATCCGGGGATTGCATACCCATGATGGATTCCATCAAGGTCGTTTTACCCGTTCCATTTTTTCCGATGAGCGCTACTTTTTCGCCTTTCTGCAAGCCGAAAAACAGGTTTTTAAATACCCAGCGTTCGCCAAGATTTCGCGAAATGTTCTCCGCCGATAGATAATTCATAAGGTATTAGTCGTTTGCTTCTGCGGCTTCTTCACGCATTTTTCTGCGCAAAACTCGGCCCGAAACGATGATGCTGATCTCATATAATCCGAATAACGGAAAAGCGACCAGCAATTGGGAAATCACATCTGGGGATGGCGTGATAATCGCTGCCACTAACAAGATGACGATTAACGCATGCTTGCGGTATTCGCGCATGAAGGATGGGGTTAAAATTCCTACTTGCGATAAAACGAATGCAATCATGGGCAACTGAAATGTCAATCCGCAGGCTAGGGTTAACATCGACAATAACGAGATGTAGTCGTTAATGTCAAATTGATTTTGGATGGAAGGGTCTAGCTTGAAATTAGCTAGGAAATTGATGGCCATCGGGGCCACGATAAAATACCCAAAAGATACACCGACAAAAAATAACAAAGACACCCAGAAAACTGCCCCGCGTGCCGCCTTCATTTCTTTGGATTTAAGACCTGGACGAATGAATCGCCACACTTCATAAAAGGCATATGGGAACGCGAACATTAAACCCACAATAATGGATTGTGTTAAGGCCATCATAAACTGCCCCGAAACCTCGCGGGATTGCAAAATGAAGTCGGCCTGTTGCATACACAGACTCGTCCAACCCGAGATTTCGGCTAAGCGGCAAAGTACCTGATTTGTCCAAAAATCAACTTTGGTAGGCCCCATGATGATAATTCCGAAAATTTCATTTCGGAATATCCAGGCAGCAATAGTAAAAATCAAAATCGATGCAATGGAACGAATAATGTGCCAGCGCAACTCCTCTAGGTGATCCAGAAAGGACATTTCGGTCCCGTCCTTATCCTCATCTACTTCATCGTCCCAATCTTGATCTAACGCCATTTTAAGTTATTATAGATATAATGGGAATTGCTTTACCCATTCGTTTACTTCTCCTTTAATCGTTTTTAATGCCGCTTCGTTATCGTGGTTCATCAAAGCTTTGTCGACCATCTCGACAATTTGAGACATGTCAGCTTCTTTTAAACCACGCGTCGTCATCGCCGCAGTTCCTACACGCATACCCGAAGTAACAAACGGAGATTTGTCATCGAATGGCACCATGTTTTTGTTAATCGTAATATCAGCTTGAATTAAGGTATTTTCTGCCAACTTACCACTTAGTCCTTTAGGACGTAAGTCGATGAGCATCAAATGATTATCAGTGCCTCCTGAAATAATATCATATCCTTTTGCTAAGAAAGCCTTCGCCATTGCTTGCGCGTTTGACTGAACTTGCTTCGCATATGTTTCGAATGTAGGTGTTAATGCCTCGCCAAAAGCGATTGCTTTCGCAGCAATCACGTGCTCTAATGGACCACCTTGCGTTCCTGGGAACACGGCGCCGTCTAGGCATGCCGACATTAATTTCAATTCACCTTTTAATGTTTTGAATCCAAATGGATTCTCAAAATCGTTCCCCATCATGATCAAACCACCGCGAGGTCCACGTAATGTTTTGTGGGTAGTGGTTGTGATGATGTGGCAATGTTGAACTGGGTTATTCAATAGACCTTTGGCGATTAATGCCGACGGGTGTGAAATATCTGCCAAAAGTATTGCTCCAATTTTATCAGCAATGGCACGTAAACGGGCATAATCCCAATCGCGTGAATAGGCAGACGCACCACAAATAATCAATCTTGGTTTTTCTTTTAATGCGGTAGCTTCTACTTTATCCCAGTCGATCAACCCTGTTTCTTTTTCTACACCGTAGAAAAAAGCTTGGAAGTATTTTCCTGAGAAATTAACTGGCGAACCGTGAGATAGGTGACCACCATGCGATAAGTCAAACCCTAAAATTTTATCACCTGGATTTAAAAACGAAAGAAAAACAGCTGCATTAGCTTGAGCTCCTGAATGCGGTTGCACGTTTGCCCAGGTCGCTCCGAACAATTTTTTCGCACGCTCAATGGCTAATGTTTCGACCTCATCGACTACTTCGCAACCTCCATAATAACGCTTACCTGGGAGTCCTTCAGCATATTTATTGGTCAAAACACTTCCTTGTGCTTCCATCACCTGTGGAGATGTAAAGTTTTCAGATGCAATTAACTCAATACCAAACTCTTGTCGGTGAGCCTCTTGATCAATCAGTTTAAAAATTTCGGTGTCTCTTTGGGTTGGAAATGTGCTAGCAGCCATGAATAAACGAAGTTCTTGATTACGTATTTTAAGGGCGTAAAATTACGTTTTTTTATCTGAATAGAAAAACGAAAGCGGGCTAACTATCTGGATAAATATCACGTTTGTATCCCGGCAAAAAAGCGTAATTTTGCAGGCATTAATTTTTCAACAAATGAAATTAAAATTTCTAGCGCTGTTCCTATTCTTTTCGGTTCAGCTTTTGGGTCAAAAAATCACACCAGCGAAATGGTCATGGACTTTATCTCCAGCTCAGCCTACGGTAGGGCAGGAGGCAGAGTTAATTTTCAAGGTAACTATTGATAAAGGTTGGTATTTGTATTCGTCTGATTTTGATAAGGATTTAGGTCCAGTTGTGACGACGGTTACGTTAAAGCCAGGGTTAGGTGTAGAGGCTATCGGGCCTTTGAAAGCAATAAATCCACATAGTAAAGAAGATAAAGAAATTTGGGGAGGGACGTATACGTATTTCACTGAGCTGGGGGAGTTTCGTCAAAAAGTTAAAATCACGTCGGAAAATTGGGTGATTGATGGGGGCTATGATTCGCAAACCTGCTCGAATGAGAGTGGCTTGTGTGTGCCTATCAAGGGAAATTTTAAGATTTCGGCTTCGGAGGACTCAAAAAAAAAAGCCTCTGATGTAGCTGGAGGTGGATTGATTGAGTTCTTTTTTGTGGCATTGGGCGCTGGATTGCTTGCGTTGCTGACGCCATGTGTCTATCCATTAATCCCGATGACCGTGAGTTTCTTCACTAAGAAACAAGGTGGAAAGCGTCTTGCTTTCCTCTATGGATTATTCATCGTTTTGATTTATGTGTTTTTTGGGACAATACTCGCCTTCTTTGCGGGGGCTAGTTTTGCGAACTTTTTGAGTACGCACTGGATTCCGAATTTGCTCTTTTTTGTCATATTTATCTTCTTTGGAATTTCCTTTTTGGGAGCATTTGAGATTGTATTGCCATCAGGTTTGGTCAATTCAGTCGATGCCAAATCGGATAAAGGCGGTTTGATGGGCGTGTTTTTTATGGCCTTTACGCTCGTTTTGGTGTCATTTTCATGTACGGGCCCCCTAGCGGGATCAATTTTAATTGCAGCCTCACAAGGTGTTTTCTTAAAGCCAATTATCGGGATGTTGGGATTCTCCCTAGCTTTTGCGATTCCGTTTACGATGTTTGCCATCTTCCCAGGATTTATGAAATCGCTACCTAAATCAGGTAATTGGATGAATGAGGTAAAAGTGGTGTTGGGTTTCTTAGAAATCGCATTGGCGTTTAAGTTTTTAAGTGTGGCTGATCAGGTGTACCATTGGCATTTATTGGATCGGGAGATTTTCTTGGCGATTTGGATTGCGATTTTTGGAGCCTTGACCTTGTATTTATTTGGCAAAATTTCATTGCCACATGATGGGCCGGCGAAAAACTTGTCGGTGCCACGTACCTTATTCGCCACAGCTGTATTAGCCTTTGTGATCTATTTGATTCCAGGGATGTTCGGTGCCCCATTAAAAGGCTTATCGGGCTGGTTGCCACCGTTGAGTTCACAGGACTTTAAAGGATCAGAAGCAGTTGTATCAGCACCCGTAAAAACGTCGGATCAAGGGCAAAAGAAGTATGCAGATTTTCTCACGTTGCCTTTTGGCCTACAAGGTTTCTTTGATTTTGAGGAAGCTAAGGCCTATGCATTGAAGGTGAATAAGCCTTTGTTTATCGATTTTACTGGACATGGTTGTGTGAATTGTCGGAAAATGGAGGAGAATGTGTGGTCTGATCCACAAGTGTTAAAACGCCTTCAAGAAAAGTATGTCGTGGTGGCTTTGTATTGTGATGATAAGACTGAATTACCAGCGGATCAGTGGTACACATCGAAGGTAGATGGTCAGGAGAAGAAGACCTTAGGTGATCAAAATCTTGATTTTCAGATTGAGCGATTTGACTCAAATGCGCAACCGCATTATGTGTTATTGGATCCGCGAAATGACGCCGCACCGATGGTGAAGCCGGTAGCGTTTGATGCCAATATTGCCCGTTTTGTTTCCTTTTTGGATCAAGGGGTGTCGGTTTATAATGCTACGAAGTAATGCAGTGGGGAGCCTATTTTGCGGTCATGGCCGCTTCGTCGATTAAATTTGTTGCAGGTCCTTTGACGGGTTTTGGTTTAGGTTTATCCATGTT
>JAIXRT010000251.1 GCA_027485075.1 Cytophagaceae bacterium | reverse complement strand
TGCTGTCATCTTGCCACCGCGCGTAGACAAGGTCATCTCAGGTTGAACAAAAAACTTTTTACCTACACGAGCATACCCACCAAAGGTGTAGCCTTGCTTGAATGCTGCGCTATTTCGAATCAAGACAGATTCACCTTTAAAATTAAAATCGGTCGAATAGCTTTGAATATTAGCACCCCCTTTTAGTCCAATCGATAGCCAAGAAGGTATTTTTTGGGCAGATGCCGAAAAACTCAATAGACTTACCAGAAACAATAGGCATGCTCTCATCTTATAATATTTTCATTCCCAAGGTAGCTTGAAATGAACTAGCTTTTTGGGAAAAATTAACACCTGAAGGCAAAGGAATGGTTTTAGATAAATCGGTCAAATTACTTTCATAACGAACATCTAAGGTAAACCCTAACAGATCAATTCCCGCACCCGCGGTGTAAGAGAAATAAGCATTAGTTGCGGCATCGCTTAATGTGCCATTTAATGCCTTCAATTGAGAAAAAGTAGTATTGGGTGTGACACTGTAGGAAGCTACTGGGCCGGCCATGACGTGCAAAGGCCCTAATCGATAGCCCAACATTAATGGTATATCAACGCTTGTGTAACCAATTTCCACCTTTTTATCTAATCCAAGCGCCGCATTAAGCACGTTTACTTTAGCGTATTTAATTCCTGCAAGCAATTCCGGTTGAAAAAACACACGACGACCGAGCCGCGCATAAACCCCACCTACATACCCATTTTTGGCAGCCATACTCTTGGCAACATAATCTGAAACACCATCTACTGTCAAACCGTCCAACGTTAAGTTGGTTAAACTAACTCCTCCCTTAATTCCAAATCGGAAAAAATTACCCGTTGCCTTACGCACGGGCATTAATAATTGAGCACGGATAGGAGCCACAAAAACAAAAGAAAGTAATAGTAGGCCAATAACCCTGCTCGGAATCTTCATATATGAAAAAAGTTTTAGTCAATTAAGCTGTAAAATTATGCTTTTTCATCCAAAAAAAAAGGAAAAACCAACGAAAAGCGTAATTTTGAAACCAAATAAAATCACACGTGGCTAAAGCTAAAACTTCCTTTTTCTGTCAATCCTGCGGACATAATGCACCCAAATGGCTAGGCAAATGTCCCTCTTGCGGAGAATGGAATACGTTCGTGGAAGAATTAGTGGAAGTTAGCTCTCACCCAGCGGAAGTTTGGAAAACAAAAACCTCAGCTCGATCTAAGCCTCAACCCAAATTGTTACAAGAGGTCGACTTTGAAAACACCCCTAAAATACCTTGTTCAGATACCGAATTCAGTCGGGTATTAGGCGGCGGAATTGTACCTGGAAGCTTAGTATTGATAGGCGGTGAACCAGGAATCGGAAAATCAACACTCCTTCTTCAAGTTGCTCTTTCCTTAAGCGGTACTAAAGTTTTATATGTCACCGGAGAAGAATCCGAACAACAAATCAAACTACGCGCTGACAGACTCGAGAAAAAATCAGATAGCTTATACATTCTAACTGAAACAAATACACAGGCAATATTTAAACATCTGGTGGATCTCGAACCGGAATTAATCATCGTTGACTCCATTCAAACGTTATTTTCAGATCAAATTGAATCAGGTCCAGGTTCCGTTTCTCAAATCCGTGAATGTGCCTTGGAGCTCATGCGCTTCGCTAAAGAGTCAAATACCCCGATATTTTTAGTTGGCCATATCACCAAAGAAGGATCCATCGCCGGACCCAAAGTTCTCGAACACTTAGTAGATACAGTTTTACAATTTGAAGGTGATCGTCACATGATTTACCGCATTCTCCGTACTACGAAGAACCGATTTGGTAGCACATCTGAATTAGGTATATATGAGATGCTTGGTTCTGGCTTACGGGCTGTGACAAATCCTTCCGAAATCTTATTATCCCAACGGGATGAACCGGCTTCTGGTGTAGCCATTGGCACATTAATGGAAGGAAATCGTCCCCTATTGGTTGAAATACAATCTTTAGTGTCAACAACTTCTTACGGTACAGCCCAAAGAACAGCTAATGGTTACGATGGCAAACGCCTAAACATGCTATTAGCAGTCATCGAGAAACGCGGCGGATATAAATTAGGTACCCAAGATGTATTCTTGAATATTACTGGTGGAATTCGTGTGGATGATCCTGCTTTAGATTTGGCAACATGCCTTTCCGTGGTTTCGTCCTACGAAGACAAGATTATTGATTCGTCTAAATGCTTTGCGGCAGAGGTGGGATTAGGTGGCGAATTACGTTCGGTAACTCGTATAGACCAACGAATCGCTGAGGCAGAAAAATTGGGTTTTAAAGAAATTTGGATTTCGAAGTATAATTTGAAAGGCTTGAATTATAAACCAAAAAGCATTCAGATTAAATCAGCGGCAAGTTTAATGGATGTCATTATGAGCATCTGGCGCCAAAACTAGCTTGGGGATAAGTTACTTTCACTAAGTGCAACCCATGTGCAGGCACTGCCCGACCGGCTTCTTGTCGGCTTTTCGACTCCAATATACGTTTCAAATCAGCAGCCGTCCATTTACCCATACCGATTTCCATGAGCGTACCCACGATGGCCCGTACCATCCCGCGCAAAAAGCGATTGCCTTCAATGGTAAAGATTAAATTATCCCCATCTACCTCCCAAAAAGCACGCATAATCGTGCATTCAAAGGTATTTACCTCCGTTTTCACTTTGGAGAAACATTGAAAATCCGTGTGAGACAAGAGAAGTTGGGCAGCTTCATTCATCGCTACTACATCCAAATCTGCTTCGTACCAATAGGCAAAATCACGTAAAAAGGGATCTTTATGACGGGTAATGCGGTATTCATAGGTACGTGATGTTGCATCGAATCGTGCATGAAAATCATCCGCAACCTCAAAAATTGCTTGCGCCGTAAGCGCAGGAGAAAGCATGCGATTCAAGCGGTAAATCAAATTGTCATCGATAACCAATGACGTATCGAAATGAGCGATTTGATGTGACGCATGCACACCTGTATCGGTCCGACCGCTTCCCGTGATCGCAACTGTTTCTCCCAATAAAAGACTCAATTTTTCCTCTAATTCCGCTTGCACACTAGGTGCATTCGGCTGGATCTGATATCCATGAAATGAGCCGCCATCATAAGCGAATTGCAGTGCATAGCGGCTCATCTTGAAATTATTTTGTTAAGGCTGTTTCCAATGCCGTAAAGTAAGATCCTGAAGCTTTCGCTAATGAACTTAC
>JAIXRT010000122.1 GCA_027485075.1 Cytophagaceae bacterium | reverse complement strand
TGATGGCGGGAGATAAAGTTTTCAAGTACTAGTCAGTCACTAGTCGCTAGTCACCAGTCGCTAGTCGACAGTCACCAGTCGCTAGTCGTTAGTCCGAAGGGAAATAGTCCGGAGGAAAAGTTCAAAGTCTGTTTATTCAGTCAAGAGCTTTTTCCTTCGGACTTTCTTTTGGAGGTTAGACGATGGACGTTAGACGTTAGACGATGGACGTTAGACGTTAGACGATGGACGTTAGACGTTAGACGCTGGACGTTAGACGTTAGATGTTGGACGCTGGACGTTGGACACCGGAAGTTAGACGATGGACGTTAGACTTCGGACTAATTCCCTTCGGACTGTCGACTAGCGACTGACCACTGACCACTGACCACTGACTACTGACTACTTTCCTCTTGCCTATGGTTTAAGTTTTCTCTATCTTGCACGCAAATTCGTATTTCCGATTATGGCTCAAATACCAACGCAAACCAAGAAAGACCTCTTCACGCACATTGCGATATTAGTGTCTTTATTTTTGGTTTTATTTTTCGGCTTTTTCTTTGTGTATCTTCCATGGAGTACACATCATGGAGAAACGATTAAAGTTCCAAATTTAAAAGGCTTAACAGCTGATAAAATGGAGGAATTGATCGATGCGAGTGATTTGACCTATGAAGTTTCTGATTGTACATACACGGCTGATAAGCCCCCATTGACCGTTTTATCGCAATATCCTTTGCCGAACGCTTTGGTGAAATCCGGACGAAAAATTTACATTACCATCAACTCTGAAACACCTCCTACGATTAAATTACCTACGTTAGTGGGCTTATCGGTGCGGAGTGCCGAACAACAATTGTTTATTGCAGGATTACGCAAAGGTATCGTTCACGAGGTAAATGATCCACGCGTGAAAGAAGTGATTGAAGTTCAAGCACTTGGACGTAAAATCGAAGCAGGCGCGAGTATACCAAAAGGCACCATGGTGGATCTGTACATTGGAAATGGAATGGCGAATGTCGACATGGAGATGCCTGATTTTGTAGGCAAACCGATGGATGAAGTGACCATTATTTTGGCAGGAATGAATTTAAAAGTGGGCAAAGTAGTATATGAAGCAAATGATGCGTTTCCAGCCGGAACGGTCTTTAAGCAAACATGTGCGACTTGCGAAGGAACAAGTGTTAAACCTGGCGACCTAATCGACCTGTGGGTTGTGGGTGGCGAAGATGAAAATCAATAAGAACATGGATATTACAATTGAAGAATTAAAGGAGCGCATGGACAAAGGGGAACAATTAAACCTAATTGATGTCCGCGAAGAATACGAATTTGATGAGTTTAATATTGGGGCAACTTTGATTCCATTGGGTGAATTACCTGACCGTTTGGAGGAAATCGAGGCCTGGAAAGATCAAGAAATTTTAATCCATTGCCGCTCTGGCGCCCGTTCAGGACGTGCCAAAGAATACTTAATAAGCGAAGGATATACCAACGTACGTAACGTTTTGGGCGGCATGCTTGCCTGGCAAACCGCTGGATATTAAGATGTTATCCATTTCCGCGAACGAATTCAAGGAAAATTTATCCGCTCTTTCCCTCTTGGACATTCGAACGCCGAGGGAACGAGCGGATTTTGATTTAGGTGGAATTCATATTCCCTTAGATGATTTACTAACCCGCATACACGAGCTAAACCTTTCTACAAAATACACCATCATTTGTTATAACGGCACGCAAAGTCAGATTGCTTGTCGGCTCCTAACCGCCAAAGGCATTCAAGCTCAAAATGTCACGGGAGGTCTGGAAGCTTATTTAAGCTTACCCTGAATGTAGGCAAAAGCCTGATCGGGATGCACAAATTCAAAATCATCCTGATGTCGAAACCAAGTCAATTGTTTTTTGGCATAATGCCTCGAATTGCGTTTCAATAGGCGAATCATTTCGGGCTCATCGTATTCAGCTCTGAAAAACCCATATATTTCTTTATATCCCAAGGTTTTTAAGGCGTATCGGTCTTGATAGGCTTCAAAATCTTTGGCTTCTTGTACGAGTCCGACTTGGAGCATGTGATCCATACGCATATCGATACGCGCATACAATTCCTCTCGTGGCCGATCAAGGCATATCTTGATCATCTCAAAAGGACGATCAGCCTTTTGCTGATTTCGGAAAGACGTATATGATTTCCCAGTTGACAAACATACTTCCAATGCTCTGACAACCCGCTGCGGATTTTGAGGATCTACTTGTGCGGCATAATCAGGATCTAAATCTTGAAGCTCTGCATATAGTTTTTCCAAACCGTCTTCTTCCAGGCGACGCATTAAATCTGCTCGTAAATCCAAATCCACGTCGGGCATGTCGTCGAGTCCTTCCATCAAGGCCTTCAGATATAAACCCGATCCTCCCGTTAGAATAACCACATCATGCGTCTGGAATAAATTGGTCAGCACTTGCAGCGCCTCACGCTCAAAATCCCCTGGGGAGAAATAGTCGTGAATGGAATGTGAATCAATGAAATGGTGTTTGACACCACCCTGCTCTTCGAGGCTAGGCTTTGCGGTACCGATGCTTAATTCTTGGTAAAATTGCCGGGAGTCGGCCGAGATAATTTCAGTATGAAGACTTTTGGCCATTTCGACGCATAAAGCTGTTTTGCCAACAGCCGTAGGACCCGCAATGACCAAAAGTGTTTTATTCATCTTAATAGGTATTCTTTTTGCCATACCATTTACGGCCAGCTTTGGCTTTATCGAATGAACGCGGGCTTTCAGCAGGTTTCGCTGCAGCGGCTCCAGGACCGGCTGGTTTTCCACCGCGGTTTGGAGGTCCTTGCTTTGCCTTTTTCTCGATGGTTAAGACTTTCATTGGGTAACGGTGTGCTTCCACAACGGGTACTTTTTTACCAATCAATTTCTCGATATCCTTTAGATAGGCTTTTTCCTCAATGTCACAGAATGAAATTGCAGTACCTCGAGCACCCGCACGCCCTGTCCGACCAATTCGATGCACATACGTTTCGGGAATATTTGGCAATTCAAAATTAATCACATATTCCAAATCATCCACATCGATTCCACGTGCAGCGATATCCGTTGCTACTAACACACGCGTGGTTTGGGCGGTGAAGTTTTTCAAGGCTGTTTGACGCGCATTTTGGGATTTATTTCCATGAATTGCTTCAGCTTTGATGCTTGCCTTTAACAAGACCTTCACGACCTTATCAGCACCATGTTTGGTACGCGTAAAGACTAATGCTGTTTTGATTTTAGTGTCTTCCAAAATATCTAACAAAAGGGTATTCTTGTTGTTTTTGTCAACGAAATACACCGATTGATTAATGATTTCTACGGTTGACGAAACCGGAGTCACCGAAACCTCTGCCGGGTTGCGCAAAATAGACGCGGCCAATTGCACGATTTCAGGTGGCATGGTAGCCGAGAAAAATAAGGATTGTCTTTGACGAGGCAATGCGGCTAGGAGCTTTCTTACGTCATGAATAAAACCCATGTCAAGCATACGATCTGCCTCATCGAGGACAAAATATTCCACGTTGGCAATCGACAAAAGCTTTTGATTCATTAAGTCCAACAAACGACCTGGGGTCGCGATCACGACATCAACGCCCGATCTGAGTGCGGAAACTTGTGGGCTCTGCCCCACTCCACCAAAAATAACGGTATAGTTTAGTGAGGTATGGCGTGCGTAGGCTTTAAAACTTTCTCCGATTTGAATGGCTAACTCCCGGGTAGGAGTAACAATTAGGGCACGGATTTTTTTAGGCTTTTGAAATGTTTGATTTGCATCCATCAACTGAATGATGGGAAGTGTAAAAGCGGCGGTTTTACCAGTACCTGTTTGGGCGCAACCTAGGAGGTCAGTGCCTTTAAGTACAATGGGAATTGCTTGCGCTTGAATGGGGGTTGGGGTTGAATAACCCTCCTCACCTAGCGCCTTTAGAATAGGCTCAATGAGGTGTAACTCTTGAAATGTCATATAAAAATGAGAATGTGTGCTTATGAGTAATAACTGGAAATAACAAGCATTCTCATAATGATGGCGCAAGTTAAGGCTTTATTTCGGCATTTAGCGCTTTTGGTGAGCGGCTACGCCTGGGTAGGGCATCGGGGTGGATGACGACAAAGATGTGACTGGCTACCAGAAAACTGATTAACTACAATCGAATAGCAGCTTGTATCTCAGCTGGCTTTTGGGTGCCTATCAATAGTTTTTCACCTGATTTAAAGACCAATTGAAGCCCTTGATTCCCAGCTACATTGTATACCTTCCCCTGGCCATTAAAGCCATATTTAATCCCCCAACCACCATATTCCAACAATGGATTGTAGATTCGAACTTGAGCGGATTCGATCGAATCCCACGAATAAAACTGCTCTTTGAAATGAAATGGAATGTATCGTACATAAATGCCTTCGGCGGTAATCCGAGTGATCAAACGCATTTGCCAAAAAAAGGTTGGCAAACTAATTGCTAGGATTCCCACTACCAATTGGCCCCCAAGGGTTTTGGGAGGATCCATCAATAGGGCAAACACCATCGAACCCCAAGATCCAATCAAAATCAACCACAACCACCATTGTGTAAATCGCTGCGTTTCTTTGAATTCAGTCATCTAATGATCAATTTGAATGGCAAATTTTAGATTTTTTTTCGATATATTCGGGTAAAATTCTAAACCTGTGAATAAAAAATTAAGCTACATCATCGGCGCATCTTCTGTAGGTACGTTGATTGAATGGTACGACTTTTACATATTTGGTAGTTTGGCGACGGTTTTGTCGACCAAATTTTTCCCTACCGACAACCCCACAGCTGCTTTTTTAAACACCTTGGCCACCTTTGCGGCAGGCTTCGTCGTACGACCATTTGGTGCGCTTTTTTTCGGAAAAATTGGGGACGTCATTGGCCGTAAATATACCTTTATGGTCACCCTGATGCTGATGGGTGGAGCTACGTTCGCTATTGGTTTAATTCCTTCCTACCAGAGCATTGGTGCACTCGCTCCTATTCTCGTTTTAATATTACGCTTATTACAAGGTTTAGCACTTGGTGGGGAATACGGTGGAGCGGCCACCTATGTCGCGGAACACTCTCCTGAGCATCAGAGAGGCTTTTACACATCCTGGATTCAAACCACAGCAACGCTCGGTTTGATCATTTCATTGGGTGTAATCATGTTGACACGTAGCATTTTATCTGCCGAAGAATTCGATAATTACGGTTGGCGCATCCCCTTCCTCATCTCTATCGTTATGGTTATCGGCTCCATCGTCGTCCGTAAAAACATGTCAGAGTCGCCCCTTTTTGAAGAAGCAAAAAAGAGCGGGAATGTCGCCAAAAACCCTTTGAAAGAATCTTTTGGCAATAAATTGAATTTAAAATTCGTGTTACTTGCCTTGTTTGGAGCCACGATGGGACAAGGCCTAGTTTGGTATACAGGCCAATTTTACGCCCAAACATTCTTGTTGAAAATTTGTCATCTCGAAGAAACCCAAACGAACCTAATATTGGTCATCGGCCTACTCGCTGGAACTCCCTTATTTGTGCTTTTTGGTGCCTTATCAGATAAATTGGGACGCAAAGGAATCATGTTGGCGGGCATGGCCCTCGCCCTATTCCTGTACCGACCAATATTTTCAACGATGTACGATCTAGTGGATACGAAACAAAAAACAGAAGTAGCGGGATCCATCCAATATGACCAAGGTAAAACCATTAGGACTTTTACGGATGGCACGGTCGAAACAACGACCGAAAAAGGTCCTGCAATCCATATTTCCGCTTCATCGCAATGGAAAATGATCGGTTTGATTTTCTGCCTGATTAGCTTTGTCAGCATGGCCTACGGACCGATAGCCGCATTTTTGGTTGAGCTTTTCCCAATCAAAATCAGGTATACCTCCATGTCCTTTCCGTACCACATTGGTAATGGAATTTTTGGCGGATTAATGCCGGCCATCGCCACATTTTTAGTCACGACGGCATCGAACAATTCAACCATAGCGAAACCCTATCTGGAAGGATTAAACTATCCGATCGCCATGATTTCTGTTTGTTTAATCATTGGCTTGGTTTATATGCAGGATGTTAAAATCAAAAAGACCTACCAACTCAACGGCCTAAAAAGACTGTTAGGAATCGTTTGGATTATGCTTGGTATATCAACTGGCTTGTATCTAGTTTATTTCCAGGCATTACCTTTGTGGGAAAAAGGCGGAAACGACCTAGTCCCAGCTATCATTTATACCTTTATTTTAGCTCCTTTCATCAGCATTGGCATGTCCCTCTTCGGATACTTTGCCTTGACAGGAGAGTTTGACCAAAAAAAACATGCGAATTAAAAGTTTTCAAGAATATCAGGAGGCGTACTCCCTTAGTGTAGAAAATCCGGAACAATTTTGGGCTGATATTGCCAATGAGTTTGATTGGATTAAACCATTCACCAAAGTCCTTGACTGGAGTTTTGACGATTATTCCGTTAAATGGTTCGAGGATGGCCAAATGAATATTACCGCAAACGCGCTCGACCGCCATCTGAAAACGATACCGGATCAGGCAGCAATTGTTTACGAACCAAACGAACCCGGCGACGAGGCGATTACATTGACCTATCGCCAACTGCATGCGCGAGTTTGCAAATTCAGTAATGTGTTAAAAGCTCAAGGAGTAGGCAAAGGTGATCGTGTGTGCATTTACATGCCCATGATTCCGGAACTAGCCATTGCCGTTTTGGCTTGCGCACGCATTGGGGCTATTCACTCGGTAGTTTTTGGTGGTTTTTCAGCACAATCCATTTCAGATCGTATCAACGATTCCCAGTGTAAACTAGTCATCACAACAGATGGTGCCGTACGCGGAAATAAAACCATTCCGATGAAGGAAACGGTGGATGAGGCCTTGGTTTCATGTCCATGTGTGGAAACTGTGATCGTGAAAACACGCACACAAACACCTATTTCTATGTTGAAAGGGCGTGATTTGTGGTGGGAGGAGGAAGAGGCTGAAGCTTCTGCAGTTTGTGCTCCGGAGGCTATGAATGCGGAAGATCCTTTGTTTATTCTCTATACTTCAGGCTCTACGGGAAAACCGAAAGGTGTTGTCCATACCTGCGGCGGTTACATGGTTTACACGGCTTATACGTTTGCCAATGTTTTCCAATATAATCCAGGTGATGTATTTTTCTGTACCGCGGATATCGGTTGGATCACCGGTCACTCTTATTTGGTATACGGCCCCTTATTAAATGGCGCCATTTCCGTATTGTTCGAGGGAATCCCAACCTACCCAGACGCAGGACGTTTCTGGGATATCATCAAACGTCACCAAGTGAATATTTTCTACACCGCTCCTACGGCGATTCGTTCACTGATGGGCTTTGGTGATGAGTTCGTAGCAGGAAAGGATTTGAGTTCACTTCGTGTACTCGGATCAGTGGGCGAACCCATCAATGTGGAAGCTTGGCAATGGTACGACGAAAAAATCGGCAAGGGCAATTGCCCGATCGTCGATACCTGGTGGCAAACCGAAACAGGTGGTTTAATGATTTCGCCAATTGCGGGAATTACACCTTTAAAACCTGCATTCGCAACACTTCCATTACCCGGAGTTCAGCCCATACTTGTGGATGAAAATGGGAAAGAAATTGAAGGCAATGGCGTCAATGGAAACTTGTGTATCAAATACCCGTGGCCATCCATCATTCGTACGACCTACGGAGACCACGAGCGTTGCAAAACAACGTATTTCTCTACATATCCAGGATTGTATTTTACCGGAGATGGCTGTATGCGTGACGAGGATGGCTATTACCGAATTACTGGACGCGTCGATGACGTCATGAATATTTCAGGACACCGGATAGGAACTGCTGAGGTAGAAAATGCCATCAATATGCATACAGGCGTAATTGAATCGGCCGTTGTGGGATATCCACATGATGTCAAAGGACAAGGCATTTATGCCTATGTCATCTGTGAGCACCCTACCATCAACGATGAATTAACCCGCAAGGATATTTTGGCTACCGTTGCCCGCGTGATTGGGCCCATTGCCAAACCGGATAAGATTCAGTTTGTGACTGGTTTACCTAAAACTCGCTCAGGCAAAATTATGCGTCGCATCTTGCGTAAAGTGGCCGAAGGGGAATTTGGTAGTTTGGGAGATACTTCGACCTTGTTAGATCCAAGTGTGGTTGATTCGATAATTAAAGGAGCTCTTTAAAAAGACGCTGAACGTTAGACGTTGGACGTTAGACGTTGGACGCTAGACGTTAGACGTTGGACGCTAGACGCTGGACGTTAGACGTTGGACGCTAGACGTTAGACGTTGGACGCTGGTCATTGGACGTTAGACGTTAGACGATGGACATTAGACTAATGACTGAAGACTAGCGACTAGGGACTGAAGACTAGCGACTAGGGACTGACGACTAGCGACTGATCACTGACTACTGACTACTGTCCACTGACTACTATATAATCCTTTTCTCTATCTGACTTAATATCCCAAAGGCTGTCTCCGCCATTTTATTCCCTTTGTTATCAAGCAATGGATTAATCTCAGCGACTTCCAGACAGACAACTTTTCTCGTGGCGAGAACTAACTCAAGAATGGCCGAAACTTCCTCAGGCTGAAATCCTGATTTCACGGGTGTTCCGGTTCCATATGAAATTTGGTCACAGTCGAGCGAGTCAACATCAAATGAAACAAAGATTATATCTGTGTCCTGTAAGCGATCGATAGCCTCTTGCACGCAATGGGTTAATCCCGCGGCACGAATTTGTTCTACTTTGTAATGTAAAATGCCGAATTGATTAATGAGATGCTCCTCAGCAGCTTCAAAATCTCGTAAGCCAAAAAACACCAAATGCTCACTCGCGAATTTGGATTGTGGAATACCAATGTTCTTTAGCGCGTTCCAAGAGTCCACGGTTTCAAGCGAAACATCGTTCACAGCACAAGGTAAATTATCTAGTTGCATGGCAGCAGCTAACGGCATGCCATGAATATTTCCGGATGGAGAGGTGTAGGGAGAATGTAAATCCGCATGTGCATCTATCCAAACCACACCCAATTTTTTATCCGGATATGCTTTTTTAATACCACTAATGACACCCAATGCAGATGAATGATCGCCCGACAACACAATGGGAAAATAAGCCTGCTGCAGGTTCTCAGAAACAACCGAACAAACACGCTCGCATTGTTGGACTACATGCTCAATCCGTTTGGCAAAGCTGTTGGTATTTTTTTGGTAAATCGTTTCGTTATGCGTCTGAACATCTTCATGCACGTGGCGATGAAAAAAATCATCATCGGCATTGATTGCCGCAATTTCTAAGGCGTCTATTCCCATGTCAGAACCTCTCGTTCCGGCTCCGATATCCGATCGATTCTTGATTAGTTTAATTTCCAATGGAACGATATATTTTTAAAATTGACGACTGAATAGAAAAACTTAGGCAAATAAAAAGGCGTTTAAAAAATCACACCGAAGCATAATCAGTTAAACGCCTTTACAAATTCAGACTACCAAAAATAGGTATACAAGCCCAATAACATCATCACGATAATCACAGATCCCACGATGAAAGAAGGAGTCAATTTGAACATCGAAGCATCGATTTCCAATCCTTTAGGATTGTTCTTCGACTCAGGATCTAGCAATGAAATGACAACCATCGACGTGATACAGAATGTAAACACCCATCCCATACGATCAATAAACGGAATCACATACATGCCATCCGCATCTTGGAATGAACTGTAGAAAATACTATCTGTCACTCCAGTCCATGTAGGAATGTATTTGGAAATAATGGAGAACGATACTCCACCCAACAAGGCGAATAAAGCAGCTTTTGACGTCGTACGCTTCCAAAAGAAACCCATGATAAATAAGGCAAAAATACCCGGCGAGAAATAACCCGTATATTCTTGAATGAATTGGAATCCACCTTTCTTATCAATACCCATAAATGGAGCAATTAAAACGGCAATAACCGTAGCAGCTACAACTGCGATACGTCCAATCGAAACTAGTTGCTTCTCAGTTGCATTTGGATTGATGTAGTTCTTATAGATATCCAACGTAAAAATCGTCGAGATCGAATTGGCTTTACCTGCCATCGAAGCGACAACTGCTGCAGTTAATGCGGCAAAGGATAATCCTTTCAGGCCAACAGGCAAAAGATTTAATAAAACTGGGTATGCATTATCCTTGCTCAATACACCATCCTTCATCATTTCTTGCTGGAACATACCATCTTTCCACAATAAATAAGCGGCAATACCTGGCAACACAACGATGATAGGCATCATCATTTTTAAGAACGCTGCAAACAAAATACCATTACGCGCAGTCGGCAAATCAGCTCCCAAAGCACGTTGCGTAATGTATTGATTACAACCCCAATAATTTAAATTAACAATCCACATACCACCTATCAACACCGCTAAACCAGGTAGAGATGGATAATTTGCGTTGTCTTTGTTGAAAATCATATGAAAATGATCTGGAGCTTTAGTCATTAAATGGTTCATTCCATTCATAACACCCTCACCTCCGAAACGCTCGGAAACTAAATCTAAGGCTAAATACGAAGTCACCAAACCTCCTAATACCAAGAATACCACTTGAATTACGTCTGTATAACCAATAACCTTCATCCCACCCAAAGTGATGACAATGGCAAATGCCGACATCGCTATCATACAAACTGTGAAATCTAATCCAGAAATCGTTGAAACCGCTAAGGCCCCTAAATACAAAATAGAAGTTAAGTTAACTGCGATATATAATAAAAGCCAAAAAACGGCCATGATTAAACTTACCGTTGAATTATACCGCCGATTTAAAAACTGAGGCATGGTGAAAATTTTATTCTTCAGGTAAATTGGCATGAAGAAAATAGCCACGATCAAAAGTGTAGCAGCAGCCATCCACTCATACGTTGCAATGGCTAAACCCATTTGAAAACCATCCCCGGAAGTACCAATAAACTGCTCTGCAGATATATTTGAGGCAATTAATGATGAACCGATCGCCCACCAGGTTAACGAACCTTCAGCTAAAAAGAAATCATTTGAATCGGCAATTTTTGACTTTTTCTTGTTGTAAATCCAATAACCGTAGCCTGAAACAACGATAAAGTAGAATAAAAAGACAAGGTAATCGAGCAGCTGTAAACTATGTGCTTGCATAAATTAAGGGATTAGTTTAGGTTAACAGGTACGAAAATAGGGGATTTCAAGAGAAATTAAAAGGAATTAATGGAATTATACTATTCCCAAAAAGTAGGTTTCACGAGCACCACTTCTTCCTCTCGGTCTACGATGACTTGACCTGGCAAAAGATCTTTCGTCTTGCGCACATATTTTTTGGATGTGACAATCACTGGACATAATGACTCTGTGGACCGTTTAGAAAAATGAGCCGCAAGCTCAGCAGCTTTCTCGACAATATGTTTCGGAACCGTGCGCTGCTGGGGATTCCGAATAACCACGTGAGAACCAGAAACATCGCGTGCATGCAGCCAAATGTCAAATTTCTTCGCATATTTCAGTGTCAACAAATCATTATTCTTGGCATTTTTCCCTACCCAGATCACCCAGCCATCCGTTTCAAATTGCTTGAAAGGCAGATCAGGCGCATCAGCAACAGTGGCAGTATGTACATGTAATAGGGGTAAAAAAGGCTTTAATTGTTTACGATTTTCAGCAACTGAAATTTGACCTAACTGGTCGCCTAACAAGGATATTTCAGCTTGTTTTCGGTCTACATTGGCTTGCCAATGCGCAATTTCTTTGACGTAATTCTTAGCCTTGCGGTAGTAATTTTCCGCATTTTCCGGGCCTGATAAAAGAGGATTCAGCTTGATTTGAATCGTTCCGCCGTTGTAAAAATCTTCTAGTTCAACTGATTTGGCACCGGCCGGAATGAGGTGTAAATGGGCCATGAGTATATTCCCAATTTCCTCATAGGCAAGATTTGTGTCACGTACATGTTGTTGCTTGGTCAAGCTCTCCAGGTAATGAATTGCTTTAACGCGTTGTTTGGTCAGCAATTCGAGCAAAACACTTTTCTCCCTACGAAATTCTCCGATGGAATAGTGCAGGCTATAAAATTGATTGAGCGCTTCTACGGCATCATGGCTTTGAAAAAGCGCATCGCCATGGATTGGAAAAATCGTTAGTCCAATCCCTTTGGTCGTTTCAACGATCGAGATTTGTGGTTCATTAAGATGCTCCAAGGTTTGCTTTAAGAATTCCCATTGTCCCTCGAGCGATTTAGTGGCATAACCGAAGGCATCAAAATAGGCTGCCCCTTCTTTTCCCAGTGTTGGATACAATGTTTTATAATCGCCATCTGCCGCCTCAAAAGCATCAAAATCCTGATCAATTGAGCGGTGCAAATCAGGCAAAACAAGCTCATAATCTTTACTTAATTTCTTTTGAAACTGCGCCACATGTTCTCCTTCTTGAAAAAGTATCACATTTGACCGGTTACCGAAAAGCTTTAACACGAGTGTTTGTTGGCCTAAAAAATCCAACCCAATCGCCCGTTCATTCTCAAAAACATATACATCTTGTACTTCGTGTAGCAACAAATCTGAAAATAGGTCAATGGAATTACGACCTGCGCGGTGAAATTGGGATGGAAATTGAAGCGTAGAAAATTGGGAACTAAAACAACATTTGATCCAAAAATCATCGCCAGTTTGGCGCTCAAATCCGATAACCAATTCATCTTTTTCCTGCGAAAAACACTGCTTCAAACGCGCATACGTCAAGATTTGACGCAGCTGCTGAGCCAGAATGCGTAGGAAAAAATGATTGTTATGCATAAATTGGATTTTAAAATTCGCGCATGTCCCTACCCGATTCCTATCTTTCCGTTTCACAACCAGCTGAGGGACTTTACAAAGATAAAGGAAGTAAATTCATCGGGTATGTATTTCCGGTTAAAGATCTCGAAGATATCAAGGAACAGATAAATTCATTGAAAGAATTGCATCCCAAAGCGCGGCATATCTGTTACGCCTATCGGCTCGGTTTTACGCCGGAGGAAGCTCGATCAAATGACGATGGAGAACCAGCTGGAAGTGCTGGAAAGCCAATATTAAATACCATTCTTTCTAGTCAAGTCCATTTCACGCTCGTAGCCGTGGTCAGGTATTTTGGTGGGACTTTACTTGGGGTACCAGGTTTAATTCAGGCATATAAAGAAGCAAGCCTGGAGGCCTTCGCCGCTGCAGAAATTATTGAAATCGAACCTATGGACACGCTGGAGGTTCGCTTCACCTATGCGCAGATGAATGAGGTGATGAAAGTCATCAAAAAGTATCCGATACAAATTAGTGAGCAAGAGGTCAATAATGAATGTAGGTATCTCCTACATTTTGCGAAACGTGTATCTGCCGACGTACACATAGCCATCGAAAAAGCGCTTTCATCTTTCTAAAATCAAGTAACTGATATTATCAATCGAATATCAGTTGGCTTGCGCATTAGCTAAATTGCTTTCGTGAGATTGTGGAAAAATTAAGTAATCCACAATCAAAAGTATACATAAATGTAAACTTTTGGTATCTTCACAAATCAAATATTGAAATATTTTGAAATAGTATTCTTACAAGAGGCATTTGACTTTTTAAAAAATATAGATGAAAAGCATGCTGAAAAAATATTGTACAATATTCGAAAAGCACAAGTATCTAAGGATCCTAAATTATTCAAAAAGCTAAATGCTGAAATTTGGGAATTTAGAACGCTAATCGATCGAAATCAATACAGGCTACTCGGCTTTTGGGATAAATCAAGTATGAATACAAGGGTTGTGGTAACGACAGGGGTACTGAAAAAAAGTAGCCAAGTACCTGAAAGCGAAATCAACAAAGCAATCAGAATTCGTTCAGCATATTTTAATTAATAAAAATAGAATGAAAACATACACAATCGATCAAGTTCAAGACCAACTAATTGGCAAAAAGGGGACATCAAATAGAGAAATTTTTGAACTTGATCTTCAAATGGATTTAATAGGCAATGCAATTAAAGAATCTAGAAAAGAACGAAAAATGACCCAAGCTGAACTTGGGAATTTAATCGGAGTAAGAAAAGCACAAATATCTAGAATTGAAAACAATGTTAAAAATGTAACCTTGGAGACTCTAATACGCGTTTTTTCAGCAATGAAAGCTAAAATTAAATTACAAATTGAACTTCCTAATTTAAACAGTAACTAGAGAGGTAATTAAATTTAATATTAACCAAATTTATAATCCCCCACCCTTTTCCCTTCGCCAGCGATTCAGTAGATTTGTTTTTAGCATAACGTAAACCTATGAACTATTATAAAATCTACCGCGTAGCAGGCGGTATTCAAATTGAAAATACAGCAGGAAAATTTACCAGCCCCTTGAATGAAAATTGGGACGAGTTCATTAATCAGCCTAATCTGTTTCAAATTTGTGGCCAACAATCATTTACCGAATCCACTTCAGTAGCTACCCAAATACCCATTGAATCCCAAGAGATTTGGGCAGCTGGCGTGACGTACTTGCGTAGCAAAGTGGCTCGCATGGAAGAATCCAAAGAATCTGGAGGCGATACCTTTTACGATAAAGTCTATGATGCTGAAAGGCCTGAAATTTTCTATAAAGGCAATAAACTACGTGCAGTAGGCCAAAACGGCCATGTGCGCATTCGTAAAGATTCAGCATGGAATGTACCCGAACCTGAATTAACGCTATTTATTAACAAACAAAACCAAATCGCTGGATACCTCATCGGCAACGACATGAGCTCCCGCGACATCGAAGGGGAAAATCCACTCTACCTACCCCAAGCTAAAGTGTACGACGCCTCCGCGGGAATTGGCCCCTGTTTATTGGTAACCGAAAAACCGCTAGCACCAGAAACGGTTATTTCCATGCGCATTTACCGATCAAGACAAGAGGTATTTCAGGGAGAAACACACATATCCCAAATGAAGCGAAGCCACGAGGAATTACGCGAATATCTAACACGTGAAATGAGTTTTCCGCTGGGAGCCTACCTGATGACCGGAACTTGCATTGTTCCTGATCCACCATTTACCTTACAAGCGCACGACGAAATACATATTCAAATCGAACCAATAGGCACTTTGATCCAAACCGTACAACTATGAATTTAACTGGAAAACAACTCATTGGCTTTCAAAAAAAAGCAGCAGGACACCGAAATTTCCAGGGCATTCAAGCTGCTTCAGGCGAGGCACTACCCCAGGTATTTGTAGAAGCAACGGCCGATGAAGCTAATGAGGCCTTAACAAAAGCCTCCTCAGCCTTCAAAGTTTACCGTAATTTATCGGACGCTGACAGAGCCAACTTCCTAAACGCCATAGCAGAAGAAATTTTAGCCATCGGCGATGTACTCATTCAAACCGCTTGTGCAGAATCAGGTTTACCCGAAGCACGTATTACCGGAGAGCGTGGAAGGACCATCGGTCAAATCCAAGCTTTCGCGAATTTCATCTCAAATCCTTCTTGGAAAAGAGAAATTATGGATGAAGCGATGCCGGAACGCAAACCGCTACCCAAGCCAAAATTGGTTCAAAAACAGATTCCATTGGGACCAACCGTCGTTTTTGGGGCAAGTAATTTCCCCTTAGCTTTTTCTGTAGCTGGTGGTGATACGTTATCGGCCTTAGCCGCCGGATGTCCCGTCGTCTTCAAAGCACATCCAGCTCATCCCAATACTTGTGATTTAGTTGGCCAAGCGATCCAACGAGGAGCCCAAAAAACAGGTATGCCCGACGGCACTTTTTCCCTAGTGCATGCACAAGGGCATGAAATAGGTGGGTATTTGGTGACGCACCCCCTGACAAAAGCAGTCGCATTTACAGGTTCATACCGAGGCGGAAAAGCACTTTTCGATTTAGCCGTTCGACGCGAAGTACCCATTCCTGTGTATGCAGAAATGGGCTCAATCAACCCAGTTTACCTATTCAGCGATCGCCTTGCGACGCAAGGTGAAGCACTAGCTGATGCATTTAGTCAATCCATTTGCTTAGGTGTTGGCCAGTTTTGCACCAATCCCGGTTTGATCGTCATCCTAGATAAAGACCGAGAGTTTTTAACATCTTTAGCTGCCAAATTAGATCAAATGCCCTTAGGAACATTCCTGACAGCTGGAATCAAACAGTCATTTGAACACGGGTTCAACACCTTAAATCACCATCCCGCTACCCAGCGTTTAACGGCATCCGAAAATGCAGCACCTTCTTTGTTTAGCACGTCGGTACGTGAGGCTTTGGCGAACCCAGAGGTGTTAGAGGAAGTTTTTGGCCCATGTACGGTGGCAGTAGTATGTCAAGATTTGGCAGAAATGATTGCATTTACGGAACAATTGCCAGGTCAGTTAACCGCTACAATTCAAGCCGAGCCAAGTGACTTAGCACATTTAGATGTGTTAATTGATGAGGTAAGCCAAAAGGTAGGCCGAATCTTGTTAAACGGTTTCCCAACCGGTGTAGAAGTTTCTCCAGCGATGGTGCACGGCGGGCCTTTCCCGTCAACATCTGACGCTAGAACTACTTCCGTAGGAACCGAAGCTATTTATCGGTTTACGAGACCGGTTTGTTGGCAGAATTTTTAAGGTAGATCCTGAAAATAAATCGGCGCAAGCGCCTCAAACTTTGGCAAAGCTTTGAGCTTTGCCAAAGAAAAAAAGACGCGAAGTATCGCGCGCGTCTCTACAAAATAACAAAACCCCCAGGCATTCGCCTGGGGGTTTTTATTATATCTCCACCTCTACATTCTCAAAGGTCAAATTCCCCTCCTTATCCACATCCATCAATACCGCAGAATCTCTCTTAATCTTACCGGATAAAATGGACTTCGACAATTCATTCAACACGACCCGTTGGAGCACACGCTTCATAGGTCTTCCGCCATACAAAGGATCAAATCCTGCTTTGGCCAAATGAGCCAAGGCCTCCTCCGTCGCTTCAATCGTGATATTTTGCTCTGCCAAACGATTTTGAACTTCCTTAAATTGAATCGTTAATATCTTACGCGCATGTTCCTCCGTCAACGGTTCAAACAAGACAATCTCATCCACCCGATTCAAGAACTCTGGACGCACTTGCTGTTTCAATAAGACCATCACTTCTTCTTTTGCCTCCTCCAACAAAATAGTATTATTCCAGCCCTCCATTTGGCCTAACTTTTCCTGAATAATATGACTACCAATATTCGACGTCATGATAATAATCGTATTCTTGAAATTCGCCGTCCGACCTTTATTATCGGTCAAACGCCCCTCATCCAACACCTGTAACAAGATATTCCAAACGTCCGGATGTGCCTTTTCAATCTCATCCAACAATACCACCGAATACGGCTTACGACGCACTGCTTCGGTCAATTGGCCCCCTTCGTCATAACCGACGTATCCAGGAGGCGCACCCACTAATCGGGAAACGGCATGGCGCTCTTGGTACTCCGACATGTCAATGCGAACAATGGCATTTTCGTCATTAAACAGATATGATGCCAAAGACTTCGCCAATTCTGTTTTACCTACACCCGTCGTACCTAAAAAGATGAAGGAACCAATCGGTCTACGTGGATCCTGCAATCCAGCACGCGAGCGACGCACCGCATCAGAAACTAACTCAATCGCCTGATCTTGACCCGCCACCCGCTTATGCAATTCATCTTCCAGATGTAATAATTTCTCAATCTCAGTCTGCAACATTTTGCTCACCGGAATTCCCGTCCACTTAGCAACCACCTCGGCAATATTTTCCGCAGTTACTTCTTCCTGCAACATACCCTTCTCGCCCGGTGAATTCGCTTGTAAATCCTTTAATTTTTGCTCGGATTCCACTAATCGACCGTAACGAATCTCAGCTACTTTACCGTAATCTCCTTGACGCTCAGCTTGGTCGGCCTCTAATTTTAATTTATCAATCTTCTCTTTTTCTGCACGAATCGTGTCTAAAACACCTTTCTCCGACTGCCATTGTGCTTTCAGCGCATCGCGTTTTTCCGATAAATCGGCTAGTTCACGATTTAAGCTAGATTCTTTCTCTTTATTATTTTCCCGACGAATCGCCTCCCGCTCAATTTCCAGCGACATAATCTTCCGCTGAATATCATCAATCGCTTCCGGAACGGAATCAATTTCTAACCGCATTTTGGCAGCCGCCTCATCCATTAAGTCGATGGCCTTATCTGGCAAGAAACGATCAGAAATATATCTGCTAGACAACTCGACGGCAGCAATAACCGCATCATCTTGAATCCGCACGCCATGGTGCAATTCATACTTATCTTTGATACCACGCAAAATAGAAATCGCATCCGCCACATCAGGCTCATCCACAATCACGGATTGAAACCGACGTTCCAAAGCCTTATCCTTCTCGATGTATTTTTGATACTCTTTTAACGTCGTAGCACCTATCGCGTGCAGTTCTCCTCTTGCTAAAGCCGGCTTTAATAAATTAGCCGCATCCATCGCACCTTCTCCTCCACCACCAGCACCAATTAACGTATGGATCTCGTCAATGAATAAGACAATCTCGCCATCAGAATCCGTTACCTCTTTGATGACGGCTTTTAAACGCTCTTCAAATTCACCTTTGTATTTGGCACCTGCGACCAATAAGCCCATATCCAACGACATGACGATCTTAGATTTCAAATTCTCAGGTACATCACCCGAAACAATTCGTTGGGCCAAACCCTCTACGATAGCAGTTTTACCTACCCCGGGTTCACCTACAAGCATCGGGTTGTTTTTGGTCCGACGCGATAGGATTTGTAGGACTCGACGAATCTCTTCGTCTCGCCCAATCACCGGGTCGATTTTACCCGCCTTCGCTAATTCATTTAAATTCTTACCGTATTTTTCCAAAGACTGGTAAGTACCTTCTGCATGTGGATCGTTCACTTTTCTATTTCCTCTTAGTTCGATGATTGCTTGTTTAAAATTCTTAGTCGTTAATCCGAGCTTTTTAAGGGCATCGGCTACGGAATCATTTCCGTCCAATAAGGACAGAAACAAAACCTCCACACTCACATACGTATCGCCAAAATCTACTTTTAATTTATCCGCCCGCTGCAGCGCCTGCTGCATGGAATTACTTGCATAGGGCTGCTCACCAGATACTTTTGGGTAGCTGGTCAAAATAGGACCTAAATTAGCTTGAATCTGATTTGGGGAAACACCTAATTTCTTAAGTAGAAACGAGGCCGTTTGCGTATCATCCTGTAGAATCGCTAGCAACAAATGCCCCGTTTCGATGGCTTGTTGGCCCCGCTCCTGCGCAATTTCCATGGCTTGCTGAATGATCAAACTCGCTTGGGAAGTATAATTGTTTGGGTTCATGTGGTTAAAATAGTTGCGATCGCTAGCTGCAATTGCTTGGCCATGCACAAAACCCGGAAAATTTGTCGGTGAGCTAAGGTACTCGGACGTGAAAAACGTGCCAATATGGCTTGTATTAGGCGAATCTGTCCGAAATCACTTGTTTAAATGTAGCAAGTGCGTCCTTCAGCTGTACAATCTCTACAGGGAATTGACTGAACTCGCAGACCTTCGCCTTCAACTCAATTTGCTCGCAGATAAGATGTACTTGCGCAGCACCCAAAGTCCCCGAATTTCCCTTTAAGGTATGTAACTCGGCTTGAACTCCTTTACAATCATCCCGCGTATAGGCTTGTTCGGCAGCGGCAATTTGTTCCTCTGCTTCCGCAATGAATTCGGTCAACATCCCTTGCATAAATGAAGGATCTCCCCCTACGGCATCTGAAAGGGACTTAAGCACCTCTTCGTCGACAACCTCATAGGACGTATCGCGTACCACATCATCAGGCGCATGACCATCGTGCACCCATTTACTCACCATCTGAATGAGTTGCTGTGCGCGAATAGGTTTGGCTAAATAATCATCCATGCCCACAGCGAGGAATCGCTCCCGATCTTCTTTCATCGCATAAGCCGTCATCGCGACAATAGGCGGCAATGCCTGACCCGAAGCTTTCAAACGACGTGTTGTCTCCATCCCATCCATCTCTGGCATTTGGATATCCATTAAGACCAAATCAAAATCAGCATCTTGAGCCAAACGTTCAATCGCCTCCTGACCACTTGTTGCCGTTTCAATCAAACATCCGGCTTTGGCTAAAATCTGTGAAGCAACTTTGCGATTCGTGGCATTATCATCCACCAATAAAATACGGGCATGGACCTGAGTTAAGGTTCCTGCAATATCAAATCGTTCAGCCTGCTGAATCGAGGATGCTTTGGACGCGTCACCGATTGCCAATTGGACCGTAAACCAAAACGTACTTCCTTTTCCTTCCTCCGAATCTACCCCAATATCGCCATCCATCATCTTACAGAATTCCCGCGAAATGGCTAATCCCAACCCGGTTCCTCCATAATTCTTAGATGTTGAATTATCCAATTGCTGGAATGCAGAGAATAATTTCTTCAGATTTTTGGGACTTATACCTATACCCGTATCGGTCACGCGAAACATTAATTCCACGCTTTTCGATGTCAAGCTAGCCGTTGAAACCGCAATGGTCACCGATCCATTCTCCGTGAACTTTAAGGCATTGGAGGTCAGATTGGATAGAATTTGCAACAAACGCGTCTCGTCGGCCACGACAACCTTAGGCACATCCGCCGCAATCGTATACGCCACCTTATTCCCTTTCTGATGGGCAATCGGCGTAAACAAGGACATCAGTCGGTCCAATAAATCCTCAAATACCAAATCAGCCAGATGAAGCACCATTTTTCCAGCTTCGATTTTGGCTAAATCCAAAATGTCATTCAGGATATGCAATAAGGTTTCGGATGATTTCCGTATGGTCTGCAAGTAATCTTGTTGGTCTTCATTCAACGGCGAATCACACAGCAAATCTACCATACCAATCACCCCGTTCATCGGCGTACGAATCTCGTGGGACATATTGGCCAAAAATTGTTCCTTAACTTTCAAGGAATGTTCTGCCTGCTCCCGTGCTTCAACTAATTCAGTTTGGTATTTCTTTAAATCTGTGATATCTCGAGCTATACCTGAAACCTCTGAAATTTGCGCATCGGCTTGGATGGGGTTTAGGTAGATTTCTAACCACTTTTGCTCACCGGATTTGGTCATCAACTCCAATTCGAAATGTTGCTTTTGACCTCTAAACGCAAGTTTATATTTGTCTTCGAGCGGTCGGCGTTCTTGTGGGGCCACCAACTGAAATCCCATGCTTTCCGTACTGAAATTCAATTGCGGTTTAATCTGCAATTGTTTTTCGAGCAGTTCGGCATACTCGTGGTTGAAGCTCGTCAACATAAGTCGTCTATTCACTGACCACATTAAGTGGGAACTCCCTTCAAAAATGGCATTTAATCGTGCTGTTTCCCGAGCCAATGCTTCCTCTGCTTGCTTACGCGCAATGGCCACGGCCACTTGGCTCGAAATAAAGTCCAGTAATTCTAAATCGCGATTCTCGTATTTATTGGCACGCTCATAGGATTTAACTCCAATGATCCCGGTTACCCGGTCTCCAATACGTAGCGGCACGCAAAGCATCACTTTAGGAACGACACCATATAAGTAAATCTTCTTCTCAGCGGCTAATTGATGTATATCGTCATCGTGTAAAATCAATGGCTTATTCGCCATAATCGCATATTCCGTCAGGCCATTCCCCAGCTTACGCTTGGTAAAATGAACCCGCGAATCGAAATATTCATCGATGTAATACGGGAAATACAAAAAGCTTTTTCCGGGATCATACTGCGCAATAAAGAAGTTCTTCACGTCGATGACCTCGCCCAACTGCTTGTGGATATTGACATAAAAGTCATCCAAATTCGTGGAGCTAATAGCTACTTGGGCGATGGATGAAAAGAGCTTATTGGCACGCTCCGCACGGACTTTCGCCGTGGAGTTATGTAAAATACAGCGGTAGGCAGTGGGTGTTCCGCGTTCAAACCGACACGTCGCTGAACCGGAAACATAGAGGCGCCGACCGTCCTTTCGCTTGAATACCGCGGTAAATTCAGGTAGCTCTTCGCCACGGGATAACGAGTCAAACTGCGCTTGCGTGATGTGTGCGAATTCGGGGTGCAAGACATCTTGCATGCGTAAGTCGCGGGCTTCCTCCTCAGAATAACCCAGCGTTTCAAGCCAGGCTTTATTGACAAATAAAAACCGACCAGACACACCGGTAATTTGAATGAGGTCTGTGGTGTTATTAATTAAATCTTGAAGCTGGGCATTGGACCGCGAAAGCGCTTCCGTTACCTTCTTTCGCTCGGTGATATCCTCCCCGATGATACTCAAATAAGACGTATTATTGGATGCTTTAACAATCGTGGAAGCCACTTCCACCCATTTCGTGGAACCGGTTTTAGTGATGTAATTTCGTTCTCGATCTTCAAACAAACCACCCGAATCTATGGCTTTCTGGAAGGAGGCGCGACGGTCCTCGGTCTCGCCTTGCGGCAAAAGGGTGGCAAAAAAATCTTTCCCGTTTAATTCATTGGAGGTGTAATCAAGCAAGGCATGCGTGAACGCATTTGCATATACGATTGTGCCATCAAGAGACATAATAATGCCAAATAACTTGAGGCCAGCAATGGTATGAATGAGGTTTTCTTTTGAAGTCGCTTCCGAGGCAATTCCATCATTAATTTCCAAAACGTCCAATTGCTTTTTCAGCTCTTGGATTTCGTGAATTAGATCTTCCTTTGTTTTGTTTGCCCAAACTGCCATGGCATTAATCCCTTTTTTTGCTTAAATGTACAAAAAAGGGCGTAATTTCGCGTACCCTTAAGCCCCAAGAACACGTGCAAGTAAGAGCAAAAAAGAATTTAGGTCAACACTTTTTGAATGATTTGGACGCTGCGCAGCGCATTGTGGATGGCCTTCAGCCACAAGGTGAATACCAAAAAGTCTTGGAAATAGGCCCTGGGATGGGAGTTCTCACCCAATTTCTCGTTAAAAAAGAAGCCTACGAAACGTCTTTAATTGAAATCGACAAAGAATCGGTCGACTACCTACGTAAGCACTATTTGGAATTTACAGGTCCCCGATTAATCGACGGTGATTTTCTACGCTACCCCTTGGAAAATATCTTCGGCGAGGAAAAATTCGCGATCGTGGGCAACTTCCCTTATTTCATTTCAACGCAGATTTTTTTCCGCGTATTGGAATACAAAGACCAATGTGTCGAGGTCGTGGGCATGCTCCAAAAAGAAGTGGCCATGCGCCTTGCCGCTAAACCCGGCAACAAAGATTATGGCATTTTAAGTGTCCTTTTACAAGCCTACTACGACATCGAATACCTATTCAGCTTAGGCCCTGAGGTGTTTACCCCACCTCCCAAAGTAAATTCAGGCGTCATTCGCATGCGCCGGAATTGGGACAAAAAACTAGCTTGCGATCCAGCGAAATTCAAGATTGTGGTGAAGATGGCATTCAATCAACGGCGCAAAACGTTACGCAACGCCTTACGCGCCATGCAATTACCAGATCACCCATTATTGACAAAGCGCGCGGAGCAATTAGGCGTCGCTGAATTTGTGGAATTGACCCATTTATGGGAAGCACAAGGTTACCCAGGCGCATAATTTAACGGTTTAGAGACATACATTTTCCGTCAAAATTTCCGTACTTGCGCCTTCAATCTTTTCAAAATCGAATCTCATGGAAGAAATCAACGTTCAGCACCTTCCGTTCGAACTCACCAAAGAGTTTTTAGAAGATATTCGCCAGCTGATTACAGCCCAAGCGAACGAAGAGATTATTGCCAAAATTGAGGATCTTTT
>JAIXRT010000012.1 GCA_027485075.1 Cytophagaceae bacterium | reverse complement strand
TGAAACAAGTGATTTAATTAAAACAAATATTAACCTCGCAGGCAAACATGCAGCCATGGATGTGCCTGGAGAAAGTGTGGTGAGTATTTTAGTCACTAGACGTTAGACGCTAGACGTTAGACACTGGACGTTAGACTGACAACTGATTACTGAATATTGATTACTGTCGACTAGGGACTAGCGACTAAATACTAAATACTGATTACTGTCGACTAGGGACTAGAGACTAACAACTGAATACTAAATACTGACGACTAGTGACTGACGACTAGCGACTATAAACTGAAAACCTATGAACCTATTCAACATCAACCGCCGACATTTCCTCAAGGGGGCTACGGCAAGTTTAGCGCTTTCGACATTCGGAGCGCATGGAATCGATTTAGTTAATCCTTCGAAACCACTGCGTGTTGGTTTGATCGGAGCGGGGTGGTACGGTAAAAGTGACCTTTTTAGGCTCATGCAAGTTGCCCCCGTAGAAGTGATTGCGCTTTGTGATCCAGATCGAAATATGTTGACGCAGGCTGGCCAGCTCGTTGCTGCACGTCAAAAATCCCGTAAAACCCCACGTTTATATGGAGATTACAAAAAACTACTGGCAGAAAATCAGCTTGATATAGTACTCATTGGAAGCCCGGATCATTGGCATCCTTTGCAAATGATTGATGCGGTGAAAGCTGGCGCGCATGTGTATGTCCAAAAACCCATTTCGGTAGATGTTTTAGAAGGTGAGGCCATGGTTGCTGCAGCCCGTAAATATGGCAAAACGGTTCAGGTAGGTACACAACGCAAGTCAACACCCCATCTCATTCAAGCCAAAAAAGATATTGTCGACACAGGGATGTTGGGTAAAATCGCCCATGTGGAAATGTATTGTTATTACCACATGCGCAATAATGGCAATCCTCCGATTCAAACCGTTCCTGACTTTTTCGATTATGAGATGTGGACAGGTCCAGCACCACTTCGTCCGTATGATGGCTTACCTCATACGCGCTGGTGGAGAACATTTAATGAATACGGAAATGGCATCATGGGCGATATGTGCGTTCACATGTTTGATACAGCTCGTTGGATGTTAGGGCTCGGTTGGCCTAAACGCATTAGTTCCGAAGGTGGAATCTATGTGCAAAAAGAAGGCAAATCTAACATTGCTGATACGCAAACGGCTGTTTTTGAATATGATGGGCTAAATTGTGTTTGGCAGCACCGTACCTGGGGAACACCCCCAGATCCTGAATATCCATGGGGACTTACGATATATGGCGAAAAAGGGACCTTGCGGATGAGTACGATGAAATATGATTTTACGCCAACGGACCCGAAGGCGCAAAAATTACATGGGGATTGTGTCTTTGAAAAAGAAAAATACCCGGAAGATTTAAAAGAAGATCGCATTGAATTAAATGCAGCGCCGGCGACAAGATTACACATGTTGGATTTTTTAGCTTCCATCGACAAAGGCACAAAGCCAATAGCTGATATTCAAGAAGGTCATATTTCAACCGCATCGTGTATTTTAGCGAATGTTTCGATGAAACTAGGCCGACCGCTTTCTTATGATCCAGCCAGTAAAACCGTTATAAATGATCCTGAGGCAACAGCCTTATTAGCAAGAAACTATCGTCAACCTTGGTCACGTAATGAATTAAACGCATGAAAAAATTACTTCTAACCCTATTATTAGCCCCATGTTTCGTTTGGGCACAAAATGGTCTTCAATTATTAGAAAACCTAAAGCGCATTGAATCAACTGGCACTGTTTTGCACATTGCTGCGCACCCGGATGATGAAAGCACACATATGTTGGCCTGGTTCGCCCAAGAACAACATTGGGAAACCAATTATTTCGCTTTCACGCGTGGCGATGGAGGTCAAAACCTCATCGGCGATGAGCAAGGCATTCCTTTAGGCCTAATTCGAACACAAGAATTATTAGCTGCGCGAAAAATCGATGGCGCAAATCAACACTTTTCGCAGGCCTTCGATTTTGGTTTTTCGAAGTCAACGGATGAGTCGTTGAGTTTTTGGAATAAAGAATTGGTGCTTTCCAATTTAGTGTATGTCATTCGGAAATTACGTCCAGACATCATATTCACCCGTTTTCCGCCAGATGCACGCGCGGGACATGGGCACCATTCGGCGTCTGCAGTCTTAGCGATTGAGGCCTATCAAGCAGCTGCAGATCCAAAACGCTTTCCAGAGCAATTGAAAGGGGATATTAAACCTTGGAAAGCGACTCGTTTGCTTTGGAATACCTTTCGATTTGGTAGTTCTTCGACAGTTTCAGACGATCAATTCAAGATTCAAATTGGCAATTTCTTACCCAGCATAGGACAAAGCACGGGGGAGCTGGCTGCGTTTAGTAGGAGCCAACATAAATCTCAGGGTTTCGGATTTGCGGTAGACCATGGAAAATCGACCGAATATTTTCAAACCTTGGGAGGTGTTGCACCTAAAAATTCGATTCAAGAGGGGGTAACGAACCACTGGCAAAGTAGTTATGCCGGCGCAGAAATAGAGCGCATGATAGGGCTTATTATTCGCAATTACCAAACGGAAAAGCCTTATTTAAGCATACCAGATATGATTCAAGTACGCAAATCGGTAAATAAATTGGATGATTCGTATTTGAAGGCAAAGAAAATTAAGCAGATTGATGAGTGGATTGTTCAAGCAGCCGGAATACATTTCGCGGGAAGTACCAATCGTGGAACTATTGCACAAGGAGATGCCATGAACATTAAAACGGAATTTATTGTGCGTAGTCCGGTTCATGTGACGTCATTAAAACTTTCTATTGGCGAAAAAGATACCGTATTAAAGGAGTCAATTGTTCCTTACAAACGCGTAAATTGGAACCATACGCAACAGATTCGTCAATCAATTACGCAGCCATATTGGTTAGTTAATACCAAAGAAACTGGGCATTTTGTGGTGAAGGATCAAGAGAAGATTGGCCAAGCAGCACCAGATCCTGCATTATTGGTACATGCATTTTTAACCATTGAAGGTGAAAAATTACAGATCAGTCGGCCTATCCAAGAACTCGTAGTTGATCCGGTTAAAGGCGAATATTCCCAACCGATTGCGATTACGCCTCGTAGTATATTTCAAATTAATCATCCCAATATTTTGTTACCGAAGGGTTCGGGCGATTCGAAGTCATTTGAGATTCAGATTAAGGCGATGGGAGCCATTGCAGCAGGGAAAGTGGATGTGTTAAATCAAGCGGGAACTAGATTAGGAACATTGGATCTTCCGGAAGGTCTAGCGATGGGAATGAGCCAAAATGTTTCCATTACTGTGCGTGAGAAGGATCAAAAATTTGATGGTAAGGAGACTTGGAAATTGCAATTGGCCTATGAGACAAGCCGTGGAAATTGGGTAGATTCTTTACAAATGGAAAGTATAAATTACCCACATATTCCAGTACAGCGTTATTTTTCGCCTGTTTCGGTCAATTTACTGCACATTGATTTTAAGAAAACGGGCAAGCGCATTGGGTACATTAAGGGGGCAGGAGATAAGGTTCCTGAGAGTTTAGCTCAAATGGGATATCAGGTGGATTACCTGCTTGAATCTGATTTGAAGGCGTCGAATTTAGCTCAATATGATGTGGTTTTGACGGGTGTTCGGGCACATAATACCGTGGATTACTTATCCAATGCCCATGCGGAATTAATGAAATATGTGGAGAATGGTGGTAATTATGTGGTTCAGTACAACACACAAAGTAATTTAGGACCATTAAAAAGCCAAATGGGTCCATACCCGTTGGCCATTACCCGTAACCGAATTACCAAAGAGGAAGCGGCACCAAAATTCCTTGTGGATCTTCCTATTTTTCACAAGCCAAATGAGATAAAGGAATCAGATTTTGCTGATTGGGTTCAGGAACGCAGCATTTACTTAGCTGAATCATCCGATCCAAACTTTACGTTTCCTTTAGCGTTTACGGATCCGGGTGAATCGGAACAAAAGGGTAATATTGCCATCGCTCGTTACGGAAAAGGTCAATTTATTTACACGGGACTTGTATTCTTCCGACAATTGCCTGCTGGGGTGCCAGGGGCGTGGAGATTAATGGCAAATATGTTAGACGCTAGACGCTAGACGTTAGACGCTAGACGTTGGACGTTAAAATAATTGTAGAGACGCGATACTTCGCGTCTTTTTAAAAATGACGAAACAAATTGCGTCTCCACAGAACAAAAAAGTCGCGAGCTATCGCGTCTAAATTGAAAACCTATGTTACATCACAGTGTATTTTTAAAATTCAAATCGGAGACCTCGGAAGCTGAGCAGGCCTATTTCATTGCGGAAGCAAGAAAGCTAGCTCAAATTCCTGGAGTCATGAATCTAAAAGTTCTTTTGGAATTCAATGCCACTAATCCTTATACGCATGGTTTAGGTATGGATTTTGAGGACCAAGCAGCTTATGATCTCTATTCTAACCATCCCATTCACAATCGATTTGTACAAGAGGTTTGGATACCGCGGGTGGAAATTTGGCAAGAAATAGACCATAGAGAGGTTAGAAGTTAGAGGTTAGAATTAAGAGGTGAGAGGTGGTGTTTTCTTTGGCAATCCTCAAAGGTTTGCCAAAGTTTGAGGCATATTTCATGCCGATTCCTCTGGTTAAAACCTGAGATTTAATTATTTGAAGATAAGCCGTGTAGGTTAGCGTCCATACCAGAGACAAAATATTTATGATTGAAATTTTTAGCAAATCCCTTCCATTCTCCGGTAAAACGGCCATAATCGCTGATGGAAAATCGTACAGTTATGCTGATTTGCATCATGCTGCTGATCAATTTTCGTATACGTTATTGACGGGCCAACAAGATCTTTCGGAGGCCCGAGTAGCCTTTATGGTA
>JAIXRT010000282.1 GCA_027485075.1 Cytophagaceae bacterium | reverse complement strand
TTTTGGAAAGCAAACAAGCGCACGGATCGAATGTTGATTTTTGGTTTTCTTCTCCATTTACAGACGAATTGAAAGTAGACCAGTCGGTGGCTCACAACGGCATTTGCTTAACCGTGGTCGAAATTAAATCCAATCAATACCGCGTAACCGCGATTCAAGAAACGTTACAAAAAACGAATTTGGGCGATTTGGCTGTAGGCCAAAAAGTAAATCTAGAACGCTGCATGCCCGCAAACGGCCGTTTTGATGGGCATATCGTGCAAGGACACGTGGATTTGACGGGAATTTGTACCTCGATTAAAACGCTCGATGGCTCTTGGGAATACCATTTTCAATATCCTGCTGGCCATGTGACGGTTGAAAAAGGATCTATTTGCGTGAACGGAACGTCATTAACGGTGGTTGAATCTGGCGTGGACACATTCTCTGTGGCGATTATTCCGTATACGTATGAGCACACGATTTTTCACCAATTGAACGTAGGAGATCGCGTGAATTTAGAATTCGATATTTTAGGAAAGTATATGCAGAAGTTGTTGGCACGCCAACTAGCTCAATAGGCCCTCAATCGCATCCTCCACTTTCTCAAAACCGAAGCGACTCCAAACCGCATCTTTTTGCGCTTGAATTTCGTTCAGTCCTAAATTTCCGATGCTTCCTAGGTGTGTGTGATTGAGCTCGCGTGAACTTCCATTGAATTTACCAGCTTCGATCATTTTACCTACTTGTACATAAGCTTCCCGGAATGGCATTCCGGCAACGACTAGTTTATTCACCTCCTCGACGGAGAACAATAAGTCATATTTCGAATCCTTCAATAGATCAGTTTTGACCTGCATGTTCGAAACCATGTACTGCGTGATTTCCAGGCAATCTTTGATTTCGTCGATGGCCGGCATCAATAATTCTTTGGTTAATTGGAATTCCCGGTGATACCCAGAAGGCAAGTTGCTCATCAGCAATTGCATTTGGTTCGGAACTGCTTTGAGTTTATTCGATTTGCCACGCAATAATTCTGCGACATCAGGATTCTTTTTATGCGGCATGATCGAACTGCCCGTCGTTAAGGAACTTGGTAATTCGATAAAGCCAAAGTTTTGGGAGTTGTATAAACAGACATCCATGGCAAGCCGACTAAGCGTTGTCGCGATTTGGCTGATGGCGTTGAGTACATAAAATTCCGTTTTGCCACGCGACATTTGGGCATTGACCACGTTCACATGTGGAGCCTCAAAGCCCAATAAAACGGTCGTTAATTTCCGGTCTAGTGGAAACGAAGAGCCATAACCGGCGCCTGAGCCTAATGGATTTTTATTGGCCAACCGAAATGCGGCCTCCAACAATTCTGCGTCTTCGACTAAACACTCTGCGTATGCGCCGAACCACAATCCAAACGAAGAGGGCATGGCGATTTGTAAATGCGTATATCCGGGCAATAAATCGTTTTTATGTGCCTCGCTTTTGGTCAATAAAAGATCAAATAAATCCTCGACTGCATCTGCGATTTCCATGATTTCAGCCCGCATGAATAATTTCAAATCCACTAAAACTTGGTCGTTCCGAGAACGGCCCGCGTGAATTTTCTTTCCTAAATCGCCGAGTTTTTGAGTGAGTACATACTCGATTTGGGAATGGACATCTTCCATTCCGTCTTCGATGACGAAGGTCCCATCCTCGATCGTGTTTAGTATATTTTTTAATTCCACACAAAGTGGCTCTAATTCTGCGGAAGGCAATAATCCCACATGCTCGAGCATGGTGATGTGCGCAAGCGAACCCATGACATCGTAGCGCGCCAGCTGCAAATCGTAAACAGGGTCATTCCCAATCGTGAATTGCTCAATGATTGCGTCCGTTTTTTGATTTTCTTTTTGCCAAAGTTTTGCCACGATCTTCTTAGATTAAGTGTGAAAGTAAATTTTGATAGGTTTGGATTCCTTGTTTCAGCTCCTCCAAATAAATGAATTCATCTGCCGTGTGGCTTCTTCCCGAATGTCCGGGTCCGATTTTCACGGACGGGAAACTCATTAAAGCTTGATCCGAAAGGGTAGGAGACCCAAATGTCGTCAATTCCAACGCAGCAGCTGCCGCGAGCACCGGATGTCCATCCGGAATTTTACTCGATTGCAAGCGGGTACTCCGCGGCGTTAATTCCGCTTGAACCAAGCCACGCAAAATCTCAAGTACCTGTTCGAGCGAATAACATTCATTGACCCGACAGTCTATCGTATAGTGACATACGTCTGGTACCACATTATGCTGTTTTCCCGCATTAATCACCGAAACAGTGCATTTTACAGGTCCGAGTACCTTTGAGACCTCTGGAAATTCAAATGCCTTAATTTTGCTAATATCTTCTAATGCGAGGTATATCGCATTTACTCCCTCGTTTCTAGCGGCATGACCCGCGAGACCTTTTACCTCTGCATCTATCACCATCAATCCTTTTTCCGCAATGGCCAGTTGGCAATCCGTCGGTTCCCCCACAATCGCCCACGAAATCACCGGAAAATCAGCTGAGTCTAACACGGATTCAATTCCCCCTTTACCCGAAATTTCTTCCTCAGCTGTCGCCGCTAACACCAGGTTAAATGGCAGCTCTCGGTCGAAAAATGCACAAAAAACACTGATTAAGCACACTAAACTAGCTCCTGCATCATTACTTCCGAGCCCGTACATTTTCCCATCTTGGATGGTTGCCGCAAAGGGTTCGTAGGACCAAGAGGCATTCGGCTTTACAGTATCGTGATGGGAATTTAATAAAATGGTAGGCTTGGCTGCGTCGAATAACAAGTTCTTCGCCCACACGTTATGGCCTAACGTATGAAATGGAATATTTCTGGCAGCTAAAAATTCCTGAATAATGGCAGCCGTTCCTTGTTCTTCCCGACTGAAAGACGGGCAGGCGAGTAGCTGGGCCAACAGGTTTTGAGCATCAAGAAATTGTTCTTCCGTATACATCTAGGCTTGAATTAACGTGCCTTTGTCGGGCTGTGAAACAAAATCTGCGTGGCAAAGACGTACGGTTTGAACCCCTTTGTCAATGGCTTTTAATGCATTTTCGAGCTTGGGAATCATACCTGCTGATACGATACCATCTGCCTTTAATTGCGTAAAATTTGCCTGATTAATCTGTGGAATCACCGAAGTGTCGTCCGAGGGATCCCTTAAAACACCTTGCTTTTCAAAGCAATACGTGAGCGTTACATCGAAATGTGCGCCCAAGGCAATGGCCAACGCCTGTGCCATCGTATCCGCATTAGTATTTAATAATTGACCTGAAACATCGGCTGTGATCGGTGCAAAAACGGGACTTAGTCCAGTCCTGATCAAACCACTTAAACCCGAGGCATTGATATGTTCAATATCTCCTACAAACCCATAATCAATAGGCACTGGATTTCTTTTTTT
>JAIXRT010000222.1 GCA_027485075.1 Cytophagaceae bacterium | reverse complement strand
TAGGTGAATTTGGGGAATTTGGCATCGTTAAAATTTGCGGCATTACTCGCATTATAGATGAGTAGAATTCCTTGTGGCCTGAGTAAGGCATACGGCCCAGGTTCAACGAGGCGGGAATCAAAATATCCCATTCTTGGATGCAGCACCGAGATTTTTTGTTGGCTTTCTGCATTCTCACAAACCTCCCAAGATCGCAGGTCACTTGATTTTGCCATGAATAAATCGGTATCTCCGAAATACATCCAATAGTATCCATCGATTTTTTGGGCGATGATTCGGCTATTGTTTTCCTTACCTACGATAGCGCCAGATTTGGACCAAAGGTTTACGTATTTTGGGCTAGTCAACATGGGTCCTAGTTTTTCCCAGGTCAATAAATCACTCGAAATAGCTGAACATAGTCGAGCTGTTTTGCCATCATACGATGTGTAAGTCATCAGGTATTTACCGTCTTCTGTTTCGATCACACGTGGATCTTCAATGCCACCAGGCCATTCATATTTTTGAAATGGGTCATTGGTAGGAAAAAGGATGGGTGCTGGATTTTTGATAAAATGAATGCCATCGGTTGATGTGGCCATTCCGATGCGCGATGTTCCTAACGAATCCTGCGCGCGATATAACAAATGAATTTTTCCGTTGCGTACTACAGCCGTCGGATTCAGCACATTTTTATTTTCCCAACCCACAGATTTTTTTTGAATGGGACATAAAAACCGTGCTTGTATATCCGGTTTCATGATTGGATTTGCCTGATCTATTTTTTTAAATCCTGTTAATTCCCAATTGGTTTGCTGCGCTAAAATTAAGAATGGGAAAAGCAGCAATAATGCGAGTATTTTTTTCATAGGTGCTCTCTTAGCTTTGGCAAGCCTCCAAGGTTTGCCAAAGCTACAGGGTAGAAGGTAATTTTCAATGTCTTATTCTAAAACTGACTTCAAAGATCAGTTTACTTATGTACTAACTGATAAGAATGTAAAATAAACGTTTCAATTTGTTTACGCGATAGCTCCGGTCCCACCACAATCGTATTCCAATGTTTTTTATTCATGTGAAAACCGGGAAGAACAGCCAGCGGAAATTCCTCGCGTAACTGAATGGCGAGTTCTGGATTGCATTTGACATTGAAACGAATAGGGGAGTCTTCTAGGCCAACGAGCAAAAATATTTTTCCTTTTGTTTTATAGACAACATGTTCAGGGCCAAATGGTTGTGACTCCTCAACATCTGGTAAACTCAAACAAAATTCAACTAACTCATCCAGATACATCCTTGTTATTTATTTGAAATATTTACGTAAGTTAGGCAGGAAAAATAAATAGATCCTATGATGAATCGCCGTAATTTTTTGTCTTCAGCCGCGTTAACTACCGCAGCTCCCTTGGTTGCACCTCTTCAAACTACAGTTGCAAAACCAAATCCCAAAATCAAGTTAAGTGTTTCTTCCTATTCTTATTGGCATTTTAAAGGAGATAAATTCCCGATTCAACGCGTGATTGATGAAGCGGCGAAAATGGGTTTAGATGGGATTGATGTATTGCACCGACAAATGGAAAGTGAGGATAATGCCTATCTACAAGACATTAAAAAACATGCATTTTTGAATGGAATTGCCCTGACTTGTTTGTCGATTCATCAGGGATTTGTAACGCCAGACAAAGCAGAATTACAAAAGCACGTAGATCATACGAATCATTGCATAGAGCTTGCTTATAAAATGGGTATTCCATGTTTGCGATTGAATACAGGTCGCTGGAATACCATCAAAAGTTTTGACGAATTAATGGCCAATCGCGGCATTGAACCTATTTTGCCAGGATATACAGAGGATGATGGATATAAATGGTGTGTGGATGGAATCCAACAATGCTTGAAAAAAGCGGAGGAATGCGGCGTTTTATTAGCACTTGAAAATCACTGGGGCTTAGGTTCGACACCCGAAGGGATGTTGCGTATTCATGACACAGTGAATTCGCCATGGCTTGGACTCCTCATGGATACGGGTAATTTTCTTGAAAATCCATACGATAAACTGGAGAAAATTGTATCAAAAACTAGTTTTGTACAAGCCAAAACGTACTACGGTGGCGGTGAATGGTACAGTCTCGATTTAGATTATCAGCGCATCATCGCGATGCTAAAAAAAGCAAATTACCAAGGTTACATTTCTATTGAGTTCGAAGGCAAAGAACCTGGGACTGTTGGCGTTCAGAAAAGTGTCGATTTACTACGTAAATACCTTTAGGAGTTTACCCGGTACTTTCCAAAAATAACCTCAATAGAGCCCTTTTTGGTGCTGTTTCCGTCGTCCACCTGTCGGCTTGTGCGATTAATATCCGTCGCCACGCCCTTCGGGATTTTAAATTTTTTCACGTCAATCGTGAACTTCATGCGCGCGGGCAAACCCCAGGCTTTCTCGCTCGTATATTCAAATTCGCTGAGGATGGTTCCGTTAGACCTACTGGTTATCAGCGATTTTAAGATGAGCATGGATTGGGTATCCACCCAAATTTTGGCAAGCACTAAATCTCCTTCATTTGCGCGCGGCAACAAGGTGATGATCTCTGCACGCACACCTTGAATTACTTCGTTTCCAGATGCAATAGCTGTAAATTGATTGGGCTGACTGAAAAGTAAAGGCAGTTCCGAGAATCCGTTTTTTGGTAGGATGGAGATGCCGGCCGATTTGATTTTGTAGGTATTGGGATAGGTGAATTGCACATTTGCTTTTACCGGTAAAATCTTGATAAGAGGGATATTTGGCTTGATTTGAGCTACGACTTCATAGTGATGCACCTGCTTGAATTTTTGAGTCAAACGCGCAAAAAGTTCGTCGGCTTGTTGGGCCGAAGCGAAAAACGGAAAACACAGTAATAGCCAATATTTCATTATACAGTAATGTCTTTGCGGTGAAAAGTAAGAACAGAAACGCCGATAAACAAGACGTTGTGTGCCACAAGAATTCCGATAGATTCTTTGATTTGTTGCCATGGAATTGGATCCTCGAAAAAAGAACGCCAAGCAGCCATGTGAGTCGTAAACAATAGCGGACGAATCGTATCAAAAACGGGCACATCCAAGGTGCCAATAATCGTAAATAACAGAATAATAGCCATCGTGCTGACGATGGGGCCGATGGAATTATCGGAGAAGCAAGATAGGCAAATGGATAAGGAGCTGATGGTCAACAAAGCTAAAAACGCGACACAAAATGCGCCCATATACCGCCAAATAATATCACCTTCTTGAAGAATAACGAGCCCATCGGAATTTAGCACCATTAAATCTCCCGGTCCAAATAAAAATCGACCAATCCCAACCGCCATAAATCCCAACCATAGTACGATTAAAAACGTATAGATACCACCGGCTAGGAATTTCGACATGAGGAGTTGGGTCCGCGTAATCGGCTTGGTCATCAGCATGCGTAAAGTTCCCATGGCGGCTTCACCTGAAATGAGGTCGCCGGTGACTAGGGCAACTAGCAGTGGAATGTGCACAATTAGCATCTGCAGGATGATAAATGCCACTAAATTGCCATTGAGTACCTTGCCTTCAAAGCGTAGTGTTTGTTCAAAAGAGGCCGTGACAAAAGAAATCATCGACATGCCATCTGCCATCAACGCAAATAAAATAATGCCTACCAACCCTGTTATTGCCGCAAGACCTAAATAACTGCGGGGTTTCAGCGCGATTTTGATCAACTCGTTTCGGGTGCTATGGAAAAATATCATGAGGCAAGTAAGTTGATGAAGTAATCTTCTAATTTCCGTTTCGATTCAATCGAAAAAATGGGTACGCCGGCTTCGATTAGTTGGCGATTTACCTCCGGAATTAATTCTTTTTGCAAGGTGACCTCGATGGTGTCGCTGCCTATTTTTTTCACGTGAGCGTTTGGGTATTTTTCAACGATGGCCATGCCTTTGGTGATCGCATCTTCTTGAGTTTGAATCCGAATGATTTGGTCTTCCTCGTTTAATAACTCCTTTACATTTCCTTCGACCACGCTTTTCCCCTGGTGAATAATCACCATTCTGTTGCAGATAATTTCAACTTCACTGAGATTGTGTGAGGAGAATACAATCGTTTTCTGTTGCTCATTCTTTAGGCGCAAAATCAAGTTACGCATATCGATGATCCCTTGTGGATCAAGACCCGTGGTAGGTTCATCGAGAACAATAAGATCTGGATTATGCAATAATGTTTGGGCAATGCCAAGTCGCTGACGCATACCGTGTGAAAATCCACCCACTTGATCTTTTTCGCGACCTTCCAGGCCTACGAATTCGAGCATTTGGTAGATTTCTTTTTTCGTAGATGGCGCACCTGAAATCCGGGAAAACAAATCGAGGTTTCGGTAAGCGCTTAGAAATTTATAAAAATCTGGCTTCTCAATCAGACTACCTACGCGACGAAGAATTTGCGTACGATTGGAGGCTAGTGGCAAACCAAAAAGTGAGATATCACCCGCATCTGGTTTGATGAGCGATAGCATACAACGCATGGTGGTACTTTTTCCTGCGCCATTCGGGCCAAGAAACCCATAGACATCTCCACGATTTACTTGAATATTTACGTCACGGACGGCTTGAAAGGAACCAAAATTTTTAGCTAAATGCTGGATGGAAATAATCGAATCAGACATGGTAGCGTAACACGCGCTAGGGAAAAATTGTTTCTTAATTTATAAATATGCCCAAGGAAATCGCGTATGAAATTTGATGCCCAAGACATTCGTGTTTTTTTCTCCTTGGTGTGTGTAGAATGTCAACAGTTCTTGTTGAGTCGTCACACGTTTATTTACAATGACTCCACCTTTCAAAATCTTGTCTATGACCCTGAACTCTTTTTGGGAGCCATCAGCGTAGTAAATCGTGCAATACATGTAAGGAGGCTGAAATATTAGTCGGCAAAGTTTCCCCCAAATACTATATTCTAAATTCGCCACCATGCGATAGGGCGCATTTTTTTGTGGAAGCGGGATGTATTGATCCTGCGTGATTGTTGGCAGTCGAAAAACAAAATTTTCTCCCCGAGCGGTCGCGCTATTTTTCTGCAATAATAAAAGCGTATCCTTACCTACCGTAAATTGCTCATTGACAGCATATCGTTTTAACAATTCAAAATTAACATCTGTATCCGCCCAAAAAGGATTTTGTTCTCTGAATGGCTCAAGTTTAAATAACACAAAATCTGGTGCGGAAGCACTCGCATATTTTCTGCCATTTAATTGCATTAGCTGCGCGGTATAGGCAGAATAGGTTTGGATGACAGGTCTTGGATTGTAATTTAACTTGTTGAAGAAAATGTATGAAATGTCATTGTGAAGTATGTCAACGGTCCGATGGCTAATTTTAGATTTAATCCTTTCAGGAAATTGGAGCGGTTTTTCGTCAAAATTTTTGCTGTATGTATAATTAAATAGTGTTTCAAAATAGTTGATAGGATTGAGATTAATCGGTCGAAATGTAGCCATGTATCCACTTACGGTGTTGTTGCCATTCGAAAATCGGATATATTGGGTGGCGAGTAAATTGACGACTAAAACAAGGACAAATCCCCATCCAATTTTAGCGGTATATGTTCGATCGGAAAACAAAAATAGTAAGCCATTCAGCATGGGAATTAGTAGGAAAAACCCAAAAATATTTGGGTTTGAAATAGCTGTATGCGCTTGCTTAAATCCCAAAAAGGCAATAAAAAGTATCAGAAAGTAAAGGTATAGATTTTGTCTAAACGAGTTTTTTAAGACAAAAATTTGCCAACAAAACACCCCGAAAATAACGCATTGAATCAATAAAAGCCCGATCAAGGCTTTTGTTGATATAATGATTGTGGCCATGCTATCTTGATAGCCATCTATTAACGGGAGCGAATACGCTATGTAATTGATTAGGTCAACATGTAGGAAACTGGAAAATAGCACGATACCCAAAACGAGTATGAGATTCTGAGCGATGGCCAATTTCCACGAAATCTTTTTAGTACTAGCCAGGATAATCGAATTCAGGACGAACAGCGCGCACACAATCAAACAGATGTTGACTTTGATAAAAAATAACAAAATCGCAATGAGGAGTGAAGCCCACGTGCCAATGGTCTTATTTTGGTAGTAGGCATAAAGAATCCAGAAAACAAAAAAGTATAAAAAAGTGAACGATAAATCTGCGAAAAACCCCCAGGGGAAAAGGATTACAAGCCCTATAATTGCTGGGTAAAGCCATTTATTTCCGTCAAAACGATCAAATGCTAGTTTGAGTAGGTATACGAAATGTCCTACGGAAATACAGTCAACGAGTAAAATGGGGATTACAGAACCGTTTTCTGGAGGTAATTTAAAGCTTAGGTAACCGAGAGGGCCGTAGGTAAATATTAAATCATGCCCAAACGATTTGCCTTGTTGCATGATCATCAGAATGGCTTGTGTCCAGCTTGCGTCTAGGCCAACGGTCGCATAATTTATCGGAGCAACTAGCGCAATCGCCAGGAGTGCGAAAAATCCGAGAAATATCCTTTGGTTCATTTTTCTACAATTTATTCCACGGTAACACTTTTTGCCAAGTTTCTTGGTTTATCTACATCCAAGCCGCGCTCTACCCCAATGTAATAGGATAAAAGCTGAGTGGGGAGTACACTAATTAGCGGCGCTAAAAGCTCATCCACTTCTGGCACAACCATCACATGATCGGCCATGCTTCGGATGAGGGTATCGCCTTCGGAAATAACTGCAATCACTTTGCCTTTTCTGGCCTTAATTTCTTGGATATTCGAGACGATTTTTTCGTAATAGGCATCTTTGGTTGCGATGAATAAAACGGGTAAATTTTCGTCTACTAGGGCAATGGGACCATGTTTCATTTCGGCAGCAGGGTAACCCTCTGCATGGATATATGAAATTTCCTTCAATTTCAAGGCGCCTTCCAAGGCTACTGGAAAATTGTATCCACGTCCTAGGAATAAGAAATCACGTGCGTCTGCGTAGTGTTTAGCAACTTCCTTGATTGCCTCATGGGTCGCTAATGTGGTTTTTACTTTTTCAGGAATTAAGGCTAATTCTCCTAATAAGCGATTGTATTCGGCTTCGACCAATGTCCCTTTTGCCTTACCTATTTTCATGGCCATCATGGCGAGAACGGTCAGTTGGGCCGTAAATGCTTTCGTCGAGGCAACCCCAATTTCCGGTCCGGCATGCGTATAGGCACCTGCGTGCGACAAACGTGCAATAGATGAACCTACTGCATTAACCACGCCAAAAATAAAGGCACCCTGTTCCTTTGCCCGTTCAATGGCCACTAAAGTATCCGCAGTTTCGCCACTTTGAGAGATGGCTAAAATGATGTCTCCTGGCCCGATAACTGGATTACGGTAGCGGAATTCGGAAGCATATTCCACTTCGACGGGGATCCGACAAAGCGTTTCGATCATGTATTCAGCCACAAGGCCGGCGTGCCAGCTGGTTCCGCAGGCCACGATCACGATGCGTTTGGCTTGCGCAAAAACAGATAAATGTTGCTCAACACCCGCTAAGGTTAACGTCATATTTTCACTATCCAAACGTCCACGCAAACAATCCGTCAAACTGGCTGGTTGGTCGAAAATCTCCTTCAACATAAAATGGTCATAACCTCCTTTTTCAATTTGGGCTAATTCCATGTCGAGCTGCTGGATATAAGGAGTGATCGGCTCATTTCCCAGGTTTTTTAGGATGATTTCCTCCGGAGAAATAATGGCCAATTCATAGTCATTGACATAAATTACTTGCTTCGTATACTCGATAATGGGCGAGGCGTCCGACGCTAAAAAATGTTCGCCCTCGCCAACGCCGATCACGAGCGGACTCCCTTTACGTGCCGCAATCAAGCGATTCGGAAAGCCCTCTTCGATGACGATGATCACGTATGCACCCACAACGCGCTTAAGCGCGATGCGCAT
>JAIXRT010000007.1 GCA_027485075.1 Cytophagaceae bacterium | reverse complement strand
TGCTGATTTAATCGGTGACATTGATCCCATCAAGGCGGCCAATTTAAAACTTTCGTATGCAGATGATCGTGTGATACATTTTGGTATGATTCCACGTGCAAATCGCTGCATATTTGTTATTAATGAGATTCCTGATCTTCAGGCACGGATACAGGTAGCCTTATTCAATATTTTACAGGAAGGTGACATCCAAATCAGAGGGTTTAAATTACGCCTACCTTTGGATGTACAATTCATATTCACGGCAAATCCGGAGGACTATACCAACCGCGGGAGTATCGTAACGCCGCTGAAAGATCGAATAGGATCTCAAATTTTAACCCATTATCCAGAGAGCATTGCTGTTGCGCGAAAAATATCCTCACAAGAAGCGCGCTTAAATGCATCCCAAACAGATCGCATTTACATACCCAATCTTGCGTATGATTTATTGGAGCAAATCATTTTTGAGGCACGTCAAAGTGAATACATTGACATCAAAAGTGGAGTCAGTGCGCGTATGAGTATATCGATGCTGGAAAGTTTGGTGAGCACTGCTGAAAGAAGATCGTTATTAAACAAAGAGAAGCATACAACAGTTCGCTTGGCTGATTTCATGGGTATTATTCCTGCAATCACTGGAAAAGTAGAGCTGGTGTATGAAGGCGAACAAGAAGGTGCTGCATTTGTGGCAGAACAATTAATTGGCTCAGCTATTAAAACATTCCTTCCTGGTTTATTCCCCAAAATAGAGAAGCTATCGAAAAAAATAGAAGATACTCCTTACACCGCACTAATGGAGGCAATTTATGCAGGTGGAGGTTTGGTCTTGTATGATGAAAGTACGGATGCCGACTACCAAGAAACGTTAAATTCCTTGAAACCGCTGAATGAGTTAGTGAAAAAATATCAAGGTGACACAGCCGTGGAAGATCAATATTTTATCAAAGAATTTCTATTGTGGGCTTTAGCGGAGCACCACAAATTAGGGAAAGATCGGCTAACAAATGGATTTGAATTCAAAGACTTGATAGGCATACTTTAAAAAGAAAACACCCAATAAAATTTTATTGGGTGTTTTCTTTTTTATTCCATGGCCAAATTGGGTTTGGCTGATTTTACTTGATTAATTTTTGCTTTAAATCGCTTAATTTGTTCAGCTAATGCATTCAGGGCTAGATCCAAGGCTTCTTCAAATGATCTGGCTGTTTCTTTGACAAAGAGAACCGCACCAGGAACAGCAATTTTAATTTCTAATAACTTTTCGCGCATTTTCCCTTCTCCGGTAAGCAACTTTAAAAATACTTCTCCTCCGGTTATTCGATCGTAAAAAGTATCTAACTTATTCAACTTAGCTTGAATGCTATCCAACAATTTACGATCAGCACTGAAGTGAATGGCGTGTACTTGCACTTTCATAATCATTAAATTTTAAGGGTGAATAGTTGCTTTGGGAATCTTAGCAAAGCCAACGAAAAACAGAACGTTTTAGATTCGTTGAAAAGGTATATTTTTTTCGAAATGATGTCAAGTAATTAGTGACAATTTATTTCCACTGCACACGAATCAATCGAAATGGAATCTCTATTTGCCTAAAATAATCATGCCAAAAATACTGTATAGCAGATAAATGATCATTGGGTGACTTAACCTCAATAAAGCAATAGGTCCCATTTTTTTCAATAAACAAATCAGGAAATCCTTTGGCATGTGTAGCTAAATGATTCCACATATACGTCAAGACTGACTTCATGGCATCCGGATTAATCACTTGTAACGATCTCCCCACAAACTCCCAATCCAAACTGTACCAGTCCACTAACGGATTCAATTTACCTTGTTGGCATTCTCCCACCTCCTGCATGAACGCTAATGCCTGATCAGGAGAATTAAGTATTTCCAGACGTGATGCAAATTCCTGTTGGCTCAAGGCCGCAAATTCCAGTTGGCCATAATGACTCGGTGCATACTGAAACGGGTGATGATAACCTGAATTCTTTTCTTTAAATAGCAAATCCCACGTTAATAAACCTAAGATATTTTTCCAAATTCGATTTTCGGAAAATGTGGCATAGTAACCTTGTTTTTGAAAATAGTCAACAACACCTTGTTCCACATTACCTTGCCAGGTGATATCGATTTCAATAAGTTCTGCGTCTTTGAGCGAACTTGTTACCTTTTTGATATGTTTTTTGGAAGCTTGCTTCGCCAAAAAATCTTGAAAAAAATGGATTTCAGCAGGGTTTTCGATGTATTCAAGTCCAAACTCTGACCAATAAATTGCTTCATCAATCCGTTTTAATTTGGCTAAAATACGCACCCGTCGCTCCAATGAATTTACAGACGAGGCATAGGCATATACGTTTAGTGCATGTTCCAAAAGAAGGTTTCGTTCGAGGTGTCGGCCCACTTGAAATAGCATCTTCTCAAATGCAGGAATGACTAAATCAGTCAAATCAGAGATCATTGGAAGCATATTAGCTTCAAAAGACAAAATAATGGATGTGACTGAATCTGGTTGTTCTTTGATCTCCCAAAACCATTCACGCCATAAACTAAGCTGCCATTTTTGCTCAATTTCTTTCCTTGAAGCAAAATAAGGGATAAGATCCTCCTCGGAAACATCCACAAATTGGCGATGTCCTAAATCGCGCACAACGAATTCGGTCAGGTCACGATGACGGCTTCCAAAAAACAAGAACGTGGTGAATAAAAAATAACCTTTATTGGTCGGCTGCACAAAATCATCACCTGTAATCAAATTCAGATGCGGTTGATTACATAACATGTCAACTAAATTTGGTTTAGCTAATGCTTTTGAAATCTTCTGATCGGGGAAAAGTTGGTGCGCAATTTCCAAACATGTTTCTTTAGTCAAGACCTGCAATAATTCAGGCAATAATGTATTGGCGGAATACCTCTGTAAAAAACGAAAATCAATTAATTCTTGTAAGGCGTCAGGTAATAAATCAATTTCAGGATAATTGATTTTATGTGTTAGAAACCAGGGAGTCGAACGTGAGCATAACCGCAAATACAAGCATTGAGCAGATTTAGATAGCAAATCAAATTGATTGAGAAAATCGATTTCAGGCTCAAATAGCAAATCTTTATAATGCTTTTTGATGTAACGCAGAACAAATTGATAGTTATCCCAATAATAGATGGATGAAAGATTTGTTTGCGCAGGGGTCTGCATGGCGGAATGGAGCTAATATTTACACTAAAATAGGACTATTTTTAGTTAATTTTCAAGATTTTAAACAGAAAATTAGATTTTTTCAACAATTTCAGAAATGATGTTATATTTGCAAGCTTGATATATCTCAAGTGAAACATATAATTTTAACGAAACAAAATTTATGCAAACGGTTTCAAATTTCAATTTTGCTGGCAAAAAAGCATTAGTTCGTGTTGACTTCAACGTACCTCTTAATGAGCGATTTGAAATTACAGATGATACACGTATCAAAGCAACGATTCCAACAATCCAAAAGATTTTATCGGATGGGGGTTCTGCTATCTTGATGTCACATTTAGGTCGTCCAAAGGATGGGCCAACTGAAAAGTATTCCTTAAAGCATTTAGTAACACCACTTTCGTTGGTATTTGGGGTTAAAGTTAAGTTTGCAACGGATTGTATTGGAGAAGATGCTACTGCATTAGCGGCAGATTTACAACCAGGCGAGATCTTGTTGTTAGAGAATCTTCGTTTTTATAAAGAAGAAGAAAAAGGTGATGAGGAATTTGCACAAAAACTAGCCAAATTAGGTAACGTTTGGGTAAATGATGCATTTGGAACAGCTCACCGTGCACATGCCTCTACGGCTGTAATGGGTAAGTTCTTTACAGATAAAGTAGCTGGATATGTCATGCAAGCGGAATTAGATAATGCGAAGAAAATTTTAGAATACTCGGAGCGTCCGTTTACGGCAATCATGGGTGGATCAAAAATTTCAGATAAAATATTAATCATCGAGCGTTTATTAGATAAGGTTGATAATCTGATTATTGGCGGCGGAATGACCTATACCTTCTCACTAGCTGAAGGAGGAAAAATTGGAAAATCTATTTCTGAGCCCGATAAAGTTGAATTAGCAAAATCTCTGATCGAGAAAGCGAAAGCAAAAGGTGTTAATTTAATTATGCCTGTTGACAATGTTTGTGCAGACGATTTCAACAACAATGCAAATCGCCAAACAGTTAGACGTGGTGAGATTCCTGATGGATGGGAAGGATTAGATATTGGCCCAGAATCCATTAAATTGTTTCAAGATGTGATTGCTAATTCAAAAACAATTCTTTGGAATGGCCCAATGGGCGTATTTGAATTTCCAAATTTTGCCATTGGTACGAATGCAATTGCAGATGCGGTAGTCAAAGCAACGGAGGAAAATGGGGCATTTTCATTGATTGGTGGTGGTGACTCAGCTTCAGCCGTAAACAATGCAGGCTATGGAGATCGCGTTTCTTATGTGTCTACTGGCGGTGGTGCACTACTGGAATATATGGAAGGTAAAACATTACCTGGAGTAGCTGCTTTAGAAGCGTAAAAAAACGTATGTATTATTTTTGAAGGCGAGGAAACAATTCCTCGCCTTTTTGTATTTTTAGCCTATTGTTCTCATACATTAGAAATGATCTATCCAAACGAACCTATTCAGTTAAAATCAACCTACATTAGCCTTGATAGTAGGCAAATTTACGATCCAGAAAACACGGCGTTCGTTGCCGTACGTGGAATCAACCATGATGGCCACGAGTATATGGAGACTTTATATCAAAAAGGAGTTCGTGAATTTATCGTTGAGAAAGGTAGTTGGGTAGGCCACCTCCCCGAAAAAGCAAGCCTATGGACCAACACATCCATATGGGTCGTAGACAATAGCATCAAAACTTTACAACAGTTAGCTCATTTGCATCGAATCGCATTTAACCTCCCTGTAGTGGGTATTACAGGTTCAAATGGCAAAACAACATGCAAAGAGTGGCTTTATTCCTTGACAAAAAATGAATTCAATGTCGTGCGAAGTCCCAAGAGCTTCAACTCACAAATTGGCGTTCCACTTTCTGTTTGGACCATTCAATCACAACATACGTTAGGGATTTTTGAAGCTGGAATTTCAAAAATGAATGAGATGGAGCAATTAGAACCCATCATTCATCCTGAATATGGAATTTTTACACATTTTGGCGAAGCGCACAGTCAACATTTTGAAACAGATAAAATTAAGTTGACCGAAAAATTAAAGCTCTTTCGTCATAGCAAAAAGCTAATTTATCGAGCAAATGAAGAAACGAATGATTGGATTCGTTTGGAGATGCAAAAAAATAACCCATCATGCGAGTTAGTGACGTGGAGTACAACAGATCCTAACCAATCAATCTTTGTTTATTGGAAAATAAACGGAACAAGAAGCCAACTAAAATTTCAGAAAAAAAATCAATCTGAAGTATTTTTAGATTTGCACGTTGAATTATGTGATGAAGCATCACTTGAGAATATAACACATTGTATTATTCAGGCGCATTTATTGGGCCTAGATAAAGCTAAAATAGAACTTGCTTGCAAAGCCATCAGACCTATCTCGATGCGCCTTGAAATAAAAGAAGGAGTCCGAAATAATCAACTTATTGATGATTCATACAACAACGACATGGATGGGCTGAGATTGGCCCTTCCGTTATTCAAACGATATGAAGAAAAATCAAAAGTTCTTATCATAAGTGACTTCATAGAAACTGGTCAAAAAGAGGGTGATTTATACCCTACCATCGTTCAACTAATCAAGCACCATCGAATCGATCACGTCATTGGTATTGGTCATCAGTTAGAAAGAAATAAACATATATTCGATCAAATTTCAACGTATACAACAACAGAAGATTTAATTGAGTCCGGAGATTTAAATTCAATTCACGATTCAGTCATTTTATTAAAAGGAGCGAGAAAATTTTCATTCGAAAAAATAGTCAATGCACTCGAAACAAAGACACATTGCACTCAGCTAGAAATAAATCTTGAGGCCATAGAAAACAACCTAACTTATTACAAATCAACAATAGGTAATGATACAAAAATCATGGGTATGGTCAAAGCCCATGCATATGGAGCAGGAGCGGTAGAAATAGCCAAAGTATTACAAACTCAAGGTATTGATTATCTAACTGTAGCCTTTACAGATGAAGGCGTCAATCTTCGAAAAAATGGCATATATACACCTATAATGGTGATGAATCCACAGGTAGAAGAATTTGAGAAAATCATTGCCTATGCTTTAGAGCCGGAAATCTATAGTTTCAGTATGCTAGATGCCATCGATGAATATTGCTTCCACCATGGAAAAAACATTAAGATACATATCAAACTAGATACGGGTATGAAACGCTTAGGTTTTGAACCAGAAGAAATAGATCAATTGACTCAAAAACTAAGTCAAATGCCACATTTATGGGTTGTTAGTGTACTTAGTCATTTAGCGGCTTCAGAAAACCCTAAACATAAGGAATTTACTGAAAATCAAATCAACCAATTCAAACAAGCAGCTAAATCAATAAGTAATGAATTAGGACATAGACCGATATGGCATATCGCGAATTCTGCTGCCATTCAAAATTATCCAGAATCCAGACTAGATATGGTCAGATTGGGTATCAATTTATATGGAATTACATCTAATTTGATAGAAAAGAAGTCTTTAGAAAACGCTTTAATACTTAAAACATACATATCTCAAATCAAAAATGTTAAAAAAGGGGAGTCGGTTGGTTATGGAAGATTAGGACAATTCAAAGATAACGGCAAAATTGCTACACTAGCCATTGGCTATGCAGATGGTTACAATCGAGCCTTAGGTAATGGAGTGGGTTCATTTGAAATACAAGGAGTTCTCT
>JAIXRT010000169.1 GCA_027485075.1 Cytophagaceae bacterium | reverse complement strand
GACGCTGGACGTTAGACGTTGGACGTTGGACGTTAGACGTTGGACACTGGACGTTGGACACTGGACGTTGGACGCTGGATGTTAGACGTTGGACGTTGGACGTTAGTCTAGACTTTACATTCTTAATTTAAATATTTCGTCACCTTCCATGGTCCATAGTCTAGAGACCAGAGTCTAGAGTCTAACGTCTAGAGTCTAGAGTCCAGCGTCTAATTAAAAACTTTGTCCCGTTTTTGAAAAACAGGACATGTACTTCTTTTTTCATCATGATAAAAAATTAAACGCGCGTAATTTTAAAGTTGTAAAAACTAGATTCTAAAAATTACAAGTTTAAAATGCGTAAATACATCTGTTTAACCGCTTTGGCGATATGTGTCAACATATCTGCTCGTGCCCAACATTGGAAATGGGAAGCCGGACTAACATCCACCGACTATAAATTCAAAACGTCCACTGGTGCCATGACTAATTTCATGAAACCCAATGGTGGCGTGCATATAGGTTTCGCCTATAACAAAGAAGTCATCGACACGACCGCCCTAATTTCCAAATTCTCTAAGTCGGCCATCTTCTTCGGAAACCATCAAACACTCGCTAAAATAGCCAGTTATTTCCGCTATGATTTGGGACTAAATTTAACCCAACTCAACGCCGTAGGTGATGTGCAAAATAAGCAACTTGCTTACCAAACGAGCTTCGCCGGAATCCATGCCGGATTTGGACCCGAAGTAAAAGTTTACCGTGGCTTCTCCATCGCCTTGCTTGGCAAACTCGCCGGCATGCAGATGTTGGCAGGCACACAGCTCCGCGACAACAACTATTTTGCGCTCAGACAAGATCCCTCCTTCTCCAAGTTTCAGTTTTTCTACGGATATAACATATCCATACACAAACGACTTGCTGATAAAACCTCCGTATTTATTGCTTACGATGTGACTCAAACAGCACGTGGGCAACAAGCCGGAAAAACAAATTTGAATTTTAAGCCGACCAACTTCATCATTGGCATTAAGCTATCTCAGTTTTAATACATCATTACCATGCGTCAATTATCGACTATTTTTTGTTTAATCTTATTTGTTTCATTTGCGAGTTTGGCCCAGAAAAAGGGCTTAAACTACCAAGCAGTCATCATTGATCCCAACCCGATTGAGGTACCCGGGATTGCGGTGACAGGCCAACCGCTCATGAATGGAAAAGTCACGCTTCGTTTCACCATCAAAAGCTCGAAGGGCGTTGATTATGAAGAAACCCAAGCGCTGACTACAGATGAATATGGACTTGTAAACACGACCATCGGGAATGGAACCGCGCAAGGCACCGTAGGAAGTTCAGGAACAGGTGGCGTCCGTTATGCGACTTTTGAGGCGATTGTGTGGGATGCCGACTTGAAATCTTTGATCGTAGCTGTAAGTTTTGACAACGGTCAAAAATACACAGAAGTAAGTAATCAAAAACTAAATTTCACTCCCTACGCGCTGTATGCTGAGTCAGTGGATTACAAGAATGTCCGCGACTCCCCGACGAATTTAAGTCAATTTAAAAATGACGTTGGCTATTTAATTCCCAAAGATTTAGATCCACTCAAACAAGACATTGCAAAAAATACAGCGACCATCGATGCGAATCAGAAAGCGACGGATGAGAAGTTTTTAGCGACCCAACAAACCATCGCGTTAATCGATGAAAAAGTTGCCGGAAATACCAAAGACATCACCAGCATCAATGGCACCTTACTTGATCACAACCGAAGAATCGAGGAAAACAAGAATTCGATAATCAGCACAGAACAAAACCTCAGTACACGTATTGGCGTTGTTCAAAACATTTCAATTGCTACCCAAAATACGGTCAATAACCTGAGTGGAGCCTTTGAATCACTTTCAAATAAATCGACCAACATAGATCTAGGCGCTGGAAATCCATCAGACCAACTTTACCCAACACAAAAGGCGACCAAAGCGTATGTGGACAATACCATCTACGCAGCCGTGGGCTCAGGTGTACCCGATGCAACCACACTCGCTGCCGGTAAAGTAAAACTAGCAGGTGATTTAGGAGGTACAGCGATGAATCCGACGGTACCGGAATTGGCCAACAAAGAAAATACAGCTAACAAATCAACAAGCGTACAATCAGACGGTGGTTCCAATACCAAGTACCCGTCCGTGAAAGCCGTGAAGGATTATGTAGATCAAGCTACGATGGGAACGGCATTGCAGGCCACTGTGGATGCCAAAGCAGATAAAGCTTCGCCTACATTAACTGGAGTTCCATTAGCCCCGACAGCACCAGCCAATACGAATACCACACAAATTGCAACAACGGCCTTTGTCCAACAAGCATTGACCGCAGGTGTCGTGGATGCGACTTCATCTGTCAAAGGTAAAATTGCCTTGACACAAGACTTGGGTGGAACGGCGGATAACCCAACCGTACCTGGATTACTGTTAAAAGAAAATTTATCTAATAAAAGCGATAACACGAGCCTAGGAACTAGCACGAGCCTATACCCGACTCAAAATGCAGTTAAAATCTATGTGGACAACCAAGTGGCTTCCGCGACCATAGCCGATGCCGATGCCAATACCAAAGGAAAAATTCAATTGGGCGGTGATTTAAATGGAACTGGTTCAAGCGCTGCTTCTCCAGTAATATCCAATAATGCCATCACAACAGCTAAAATAGACAATTTAGCCGTAACAGATGCGAAGATTAATTCAGTTTCAGCTTCCAAAATCACAGGGGCAGTTGACATTGCCAATGGTGGAACGGGCGCCACAACTGCGGCCGCTGCATTGACCAACTTAGGTGCCCAATCAAGCGCTAATCTAAGTACGGATGTATCTGGCGACAGAACATCGCTTACGAAATATCCTGCCGTAAAATCCATTAAAGATTATGTGGACACCCAAGTTGCGGCGGCAACCATTGCCGATGCGACAACAACGCTAAAAGGAAAAATCCAATTAGGTGGTGATTTGGCGGGTCCGAGCACCTCAGCTGATGCTCCCGTTATTACCAACAATGCCATTACCACGGCTAAAATCTTAGATGCTAATGTCACCACTTCAAAAATCGCAGATGGCAATGTAACCACAGCTAAGATTCTAGATGCTAATGTGACTACAGGTAAACTGGCAGATAATGCAGTGACCACTATAAAGATTACCGATGCCAACGTAACCACGTCCAAATTAGCGGATGCCAGTGTGACCACAGCAAAATTGGACGACAATGCTATTACTGCTGGTAAAGTTTCCAATGGTGCAATTACCAACGCTAAAATTGCTGATGGAACAATTCTTAATGCCAAGTTTGGAGAGGCCGTATCTGTGGCCAATGGTGGAACCGGAGCTACCACAGCTGCAGCAGCATTAACCAATTTAGGTGCACAATCGAGTGCTAATTTAAGTATAAACGTAGCAGGCGACGCCACATCTCAAACGAAATATCCATCTGTCAAATCGATCAAGGATTATGTTGACGGTCAAGTTACTTCAGCGACACCCAATGCCAATTCCACAACCCTAGGTAAAATTCAGTTGGCCGGTGATTTAGCAGGTACCAATTCAAGCGCGACAAATCCAGTCATTTCAGATAACGCAATAACCACAGTAAAAATCAATGCTGATGCCGTAACAAGCGCCAAAATCCTTGACGGTGAAATTGTAAACGCCGACATAAGTGCAACGGCAGCGATTGTTGACACCAAATTAGCCACCATCGCTACCACTGGAAAAGTAAGCAATTCTGCAACTACCGCCACAAGCGCAAACACCGCATCTGCAATCGTAGCACGTGACGGTAGCGGAAACTTCGTAGCAGGGACAATCACGGCGGACTTAACAGGTTTGGCGAGTAAGGCTACAAACATCAACGGCGGTTTGATTGGTGCGATACCCTACCAGTCGGCAGCGAACACCACCTCACTCCTAACCGGAAACACTTCATCAACCAAACAATATTTAACACAAACTGGAACGGGTACCGCATCCACTGCACCAGCTTGGGCAAGCGTAGTCACTGCGGATGTTTCAGATTTAGGAACGGGCGTAGGAACATTCTTAACGACGCCAACAAGTGCGAATTTGGCAACGGCTGTGACCAATGAAACAGGAACGGGGGCATTGGTATTTGCCAACTCCCCTACGTTGGTAACACCAAACCTTGGTGTTCCATCAGCCGTTGACTTAACCAATGCTTCCAGTTTACCCGTTGGCGCCATCACAGGTACCTTGCCTATCACCAAAGGGGGAACAGGAGCAGCCACAGCAGGTGGAGCTTTAACTGCTTTGGGTGCACAATCGGTGGCCAACTTAAGTACGGATATGACGGCCGATGCCGCATCAACTTCAAAATATCCTTCAGTTAATACTATTAAGACTTATGTGGATGGACAGGTTACTTCCGCAACACCAAATGCTAATTCCACGACCTTAGGTAAAATTCAGTTGGCCGGTGATTTAGCAGGCACCAATTCAAGCGCGACAAATCCAGTCATTTCAGACAACGCCATCACAACCGTAAAGATCAATGCCGATGCGGTTACCAGTGCGAAAATCCTCGACGGTGAAATCGTCAATGCGGACATCAGTGCCACAGCAGCGATCGTTGACACGAAACTAGCTACTATAGCCACCGCTGGAAAAGTAAGTAATTCAGCCACCACAGCCACCAATGCCAATACCGCATCTGCCATCGTGGCCCGCGATGCGAATGGAAACTTTATTGCTGGTAACATTACGGCGAATTTAACTGGTTTGGCGAGTAAAGCGACCAACATAAATGGAGGTGATTTGGGAGATATCGCTTTTCAATCCGCTGCCAATACCACGTCGCTATTAACAGGAAATACGTCATTAACTAAAAAATTCTTATCTCAAACTGGAACAGGTAGTACGTCAGCTTCACCGCTTTGGGAAACCTTGGGAACTGCAGATATAAGCAATTTAGGTGCTGGTGTAGGGACATTTTTGGCGACACCTACGAGTGTGAATTT
>JAIXRT010000155.1 GCA_027485075.1 Cytophagaceae bacterium | reverse complement strand
TTGCGACCGCACGTCAGTTGGACATTTTACCTGAAATTTTCCATTTAGAAATGCCAGAAGCCTTAGCTAAGGAAGTGCGTTCCTGTACCACAAATGCTGCGATTAAGCAGGTGGGTGTGGAATGGGCGGTCCAGCAAGGCCGCGAGTTGATGCAAGCGGGTGTGCCAGCCTTACATTTTTACACGATGAGTAAGTCGGATAGCGTGCATGCCATCGCCTCGCAGTTATTTTAAGTGCACTTGTTTCCAATTTGAACCGTTTTTGATTCGGTTGACTTGCGTTGAGGTAATACCAAATTGCTTAGCGATCATTTTGATGCGGTTTTTACCCGTGCGTAGCATCTGCTTGATGAGTAAAACTTGTGCGATACTCAATTTGTAATTTTTGGTCCGCAAGGGCATCTTTTTTTGCAGTATGGCAGGATTACGTAAGTTGTGGGCCGTTAGTGCATCACGGGTGACCCAATCCAAATTCGCCACGTGATTGTTTTTTTTGTCGAAATCTCGATGGATGACAAACTTAGCCTCTGGATTCGTACGCGGTATGAATAGTTCAGCGACCATTTTGTGGACATATCGATTGATGGAATTTCCTTGATGGCGCATATTCAACGAGCGATAGTTTTGAATGCAAGATCCGAGAATGATTTTCCCTTTTGGATTGGATTTAAAGCTTTTAATTCGACCGAAATTCGAAATTTCCACATGGATTTCGATGGGCCAATCAGGGGATTGAATACGTTTCCATTGTTCAATCCGTATCGAAGGAGTTGAATACATGTTTTTTATTAGTGGTTGTGACGTAATTACGACTTTTTAATCTAGAAAACGCCTGTTTTTGTGCTATTATTGCACCACAAAACTGATAAACTTACATGCGCGTTTTAGTCTATGGTGCTTCCACCAATCCAGCACGTTATGCATTTATTGCAGCTGATTTATTGCTTTCGAAAGGTCATGATGTAGTTTTAGTGGGACACAAACCTGGAGAAATCGATGGAATTGAGATTCAGGTGGGCCAACCGGACTTGGCGGATATTCACACCGTTACGTTGTATGTAGGACCCAAAAATCAGATGGATCTTTTGGCATATGTCATGCGTCTACAGCCGAAACGAGTAATTTTTAACCCAGGTACAGAAAACCCAGACTTAATGAAGCAGCTAGCTGCGGAGGGGATGGAAGTAGAAGAGGCCTGCACGCTAGTGATGTTGCATACAGGCCAATTTTAATTTAAACGGCTGTCAGGGTGAATTCGAATTCCTCCATGATTAAGTTGGCCAATAATTTCTTGCACGCTTCCGTTACAATTTCATGCGCAACGGCCTCAGATGCCGCTTCTAATTGCAATGTGATATGTTTTCCAATACGCACATCAGAAACCTGTGTGATATTCAAATTTTGTAAGCCAATGCGAACTGCTTTTCCTTGTGGGTCAAGAATTTCTTTTTGGGGCATTACATTGATTTCTGCGATAAATTTCATTTTTGTTTGATATTAAGTAACGAAAGGATAAACGATAACACGATATAGGAAACAACTAAAATCGGGAAAGCTGCAAATTTAAGCATTAGGAGTATAGCAACACAATAAATCAGAAATAAGTAGCGCAATTGATTTGCAGCCCAGCCCCAAGATTTAAATTTAAAGGCCATCAAAGGAAATTCTGCGACCAATAAATAACTCATGAGTATGCTGTAAATCAACAAGCCTTTGAACTGTAAAATATACGGACTGAATTCCGGTTGGAAATGCAAAATTAATGGCAAGGAAGCCACTAATAGGCCATTTGCGGGTGTGGGTACCCCGATGAACTGATCGCTTTGGCGGGTGTCAATGTTGAATTTAGCGAGTCGGTAGGCCGACATTAACGCAAGGGAAAATACCATAAATGGTTTGTAGAACCCGAAAATACCCACCGAGCATTGGGTACCACAACTTTGTTCAACGAGTGCGAAAAGAATAAAACTTGGCAAAACACCAAAAGAAACCATGTCGGCCAGCGAATCTAATTGCTTACCTAATTCCGAATAGGCTTGGAGTAATCGAGCTAAAAACCCATCTAAAAAATCACAAACAAGTGAAATGAAAATGCAATAGGATGCCCCAATTAAATTACCCTGCATAACAAAATTAATACCCAGACAGCCCGCAAGCAGGTTGGCCAAAGTTAACAGATTGGGGATTTCTTTTTTCATGCTTTTACATAAGGATTATGTTGCTTCTCTTCACCAATCGATGTTTTTGGACCATGGCCTGGATATACTAAGGTCGCTGTAGGCAATGTATATAATTGCGTTTGAATGCTATGCATTAAGTCGGCATGATTACATAACGGAAAATCGGTTCTTCCCACACTCCGTTTGAAAAGTACGTCTCCACCAATCACCCAGCCTTGCTTTTCTAAATAAAAGGCCACGTGTCCGGGTGCATGACCGGGAACAAATAAAATTTGTATATCAAATTCCCCTAGTTGAATGCGATCTGATTCACTAATCCATTGATCGACATTTGCAGCCTGATAATGTGGAAATCCATAAAATTCAGCGCGATTGCCCGCATCATCTAAAAGGGGTTTGTCCTTAAGATGAAGGCAAAAAGGAATTTGGTATTTGGATTGGAAAAAGGAAACGCCTAGCACATGATCGATGTGTGCATGGGTATTCAAAATGTATTTCATTTGAATGCCTTTCTCGGTGATAAAATCCTTGATTTCTTTACGCTCTTCGTAGCTGTAGCAACCTGGGTCGAAAACGATTCCATTTCCGGCGTCATCCCACAATAAGTAGGTGTTTTCTTGAAAGGGATTGAATTGGAAGACTTCGAGCTGTATCATAAACGCTACAAATTTCGGATTAATTATTGGTTTGGCCAAAAAGGAAAATGCACGGTATTTTGTGCAGTTCAGGTTTTTGTGCCGACCAGTCTTTCAGCGTTTTTGTTTGTATAAATCCACCTTCTCCTTGCAGATTAGCACCAATGGCTACTAAGGTATTCCCGGGAAGGTGCTGGATCATATCCTCCAATAATCCATTATTTCGATACGGAGTTTCGATAAACATGTGTGTTTCGCCCGTTTTTTCGGTTAGCTGAACTAATTGCTCCATGCGCTTAATGCGGGCAGGTTTTTCGATAGGTAGGTAGCCATGAAAGGCGAACTTTTGTCCTGAAAAACCAGAGCCCATCAGTGCGAGTAGGATGGAAGAGGGGCCCACGAGTGGAACAACTTCGATACCCATTTCTTGCGCGATTCCTACGGCTAAGGCTCCTGGGTCTGCAACACCTGGGCATCCAGCCTCGGAAATAACACCGATATAGGTCTCTCTTTGATGTTTTTGGAAGAAATCTGCGATAGATTTTTTCTGGGTGTCTTTATCTAGAATTTCAAATGTCAACGAATCTATGGTGATTCCGAGTTTGAGTTCAGAAATAAATCTGCGTGCTGTCCGGACATTCTCGACAAGGAAATGTTGGCATTGTGCGATATATGCTGGCACCTCTGGAGCTAATGAAGTTGATGAGGTGTTTTCTGCAATGGGGCAGGGTATGAGTATCAGTTTCATAGGATCGACTGAATAACTTGAATAAACGCTTCGGGCTGGTCGGCCTGAACCCAGTGTCCAGCATTTGCGACGGTATGTATGTCAAAATTCGGAAAAATTTCAGCGATGTAGCGCTCATCTTCCGGTTGGATATAATGTGAATTTGCGCCTTTGATGAAGTGAATAGGCGTTTGGCAGGGGTTTTTAACCCATAATTCATGGCCGACTACATCAATGTTTTTGGTAATGACGGCCAGGTTAATTCGCCAGGCGAATTCTGCATCGTTTTTTCGGTAGAGGTTTTTTAATAGAAATTGACGTACACCTTCTTGTTCCTCAAAACGTTTGAGGTGTTCGTTGGCCTCCGTTCTTGAAGCGATTGTTTTTAGGTCAATGCTATTTAATCCTGCTAAAATCGAGGTGTGGTGCACCGGGTAGAATTTCGGTGCGATGTCCACGATGATAAATCTATTAGAGAGTGTTGGATAGTTCAATGCGAATTGCATGACTACTTTGCCTCCCATGGAGTGACCAATGATGATCGGATTGGTCAATTGATGTGTGTCGATGAATTCTTTCAGGTCTTCTGACATCACTTGGTAGTCGAATTCGTCGGACCAGGGTGACTGCCCGTGGTTCCGTTGGTCCACTAAATAGACTTGGTGTGTGCTGGCAAATACTTTGGCGATGCCTAGCCAATTATCTGAGCTGCCAAAAATGCCATGTAAGATGATCATGGCAGGTCCTTGTTCTCCTACTTTTCTAAAATATAGTTCCATTATTTCAGGTAGATCGCTTTTTCTTTTTGGGGAATGGTTTGACCAATGGGCTTAAGTTCGAAGCCTGCGGCTTTTGCAAAAACTTCAAAGGCATCTTTTTGTGATTTAGAAACGGCAATTAACAAACCTCCTGAGGTTTGTGGATCTGCCCCGATGAGCCGTTGGGTTTCTGTAATTCCCTCCTGTATGCGGTGTCCATAACTTGCCCAATTTCGGCCGGTTCCTCCTGGAAAACATTTCTGATCCAGGTAGTGGTCTAAATTATTGAGGGTTGGTATGTGGTCGAAAAACAATTCGGCACTCACGCCGGAACCGTCACACATTTCGACTAAATGACCCATTAGGCCAAAACCAGTTACATCCGTGAGTGATTCCACATAATCTAAGGGAGCTATTTTAGCCCCAAAAGAATTTAGGGTACTCATTTGCTTCACGGCTGTAGCCAAGTCGGCATCCGAAACGATGCCTCTTTTTTGTGCTGTGGTCAAAATACCTACACCTAAAGGTTTGGTTAGGTATAAGAGTGCATTGGCTGAAGCTTGATCGTTTTGTTTTAGATTTTCTTTTTTGACTTTCCCGGTTACGGCTAATCCAAAAATCGGCTCTGGGGAGTCAATGGAATGTCCTCCCGCCAATGGAATTCCAGCTTCAGCACATGCGGCACGGCCGCCTTCTAAGACTTTTCTGGCAATTTCGGGAGCAATTTTATCGATGGGCCAACCTAAAATGGCGATGGCCATGAGGGGTTTGCCGCCCATGGCGTATATATCTGAAATGGCATTTGTAGCTGCAATTTTTCCGAAGTCGAATGGATTGTCGACAATCGGCATAAAGAAATCGGTGGTTGAAATAACCGCCTCTCCGTTTTCCCAATCAAACACAGCAGCGTCGTCGCGGCTTTCGTTTCCGACTAAAAGAAGCGGATGGTGTTTTTTAGGCGTATCCGATTGTAGGATTTGATCTAAAATTTGGGGAGATATTTTACATCCGCATCCGGCACCGTGGGAATAGGAAGTCAGTTTAATGGATTCTTCGTTTGCTTGCATAAGATAATTTCTGCTGCAAAATTATTCTTTAAATAATTAAAAATTATGTTTCTGTTAAATTTTAAACGGTTTTAGGACTAATCAAGGTTGGATACATGTGTTAGAGTATATTATTTATGGCTTTAGTGCTATCAATCAACAAATTATAGAAAAAGTCTTTTCGAATCCTTTTGGAGTATTTGATTTTTTAGGTTTATTTTGTGGCTTCAATACTTCTATTTCATTTATAACTAAATTCCAAATTTATGCAGAGAAGGTTTATTACTCACTCAGTGTTATTAGGAGCGTTTTTTGCGCTAATAATGATGCTTCCCATTGGGCAGGTGTTTGCTCAAGGTTCAACTACTTCTGCCATCGCAGGTACGGTAGTTGAGGAAAAAGGCGAAGGCCTACCAGGTGCTACGGTGATTGCGGTACACGAGCCTACGGGTTCACGTTACGGTGCGTCTACACGTGCAGATGGTCGTTACAATATTGTTAATATGCGTGTGGGTGGTCCTTACAAAGTGACTGTTTCATTCGTTGGTTACAAAGAATCTGCACAATCAGGAATTGTGTTGACATTGGCTTCTGAATTGCGCCAAAACTTCAAATTAGAAGTGAGTCAATCTCAGTTAGAAGAAGTAAAAGTAGTTGCTTCACGTAGTTCGGTGATTAACTCAGGACGTACGGGAGCGGCAACAACCGTTTCAAACTCTTCCATTACTACATTACCTACGTTGAATCGTTCATTAGGTGATTTTGCTCGTTTAGATCCACGTGCGAATGGTTTGAACTTTGCAGGTCGTAATGCCTTGTTCAACAACGTAACCGTTGACGGTGCGTTCTTTAACAATGCGTTTGCCTTATCACCAACAATCGGTGGTCAAGCGGGTGCTTCGCCAATTTCGGTGGATGCGATTGACCAATTCCAAGTATTGATTGCTCCTTAT
>JAIXRT010000079.1 GCA_027485075.1 Cytophagaceae bacterium | reverse complement strand
TGGTCGGGTGTGGGTGAACCGACTTCAGGATTTCATGACCGGTAGTTTCCAGGTTGCGGGCAACCACTACTTCGGCAATCATTTCAGTAACATTAGCGCCAATCATGTGCGCACCCAGCCACTCGCCGTATTTGGCATCGTAAATAACCTTCACAAAACCATCACGCGCTCCAGCAGCTGTCGCCTTACCCGAAGCCACGAATGGAAACTTACCTACTTTGATATCATAACCCGCTTCGATAGCCTTCTTCTCAGTCATACCTACCGAAGAAATCTCAGGCGTACAATAGGTACATCCCGGAATGTTTGTGTAATCCAATGCCTCCGTCTTGTGACCCGCCATTTTCTCCACACAAATGATTCCTTCCGCAGATGCCACGTGTGCCAATGCCGGACCCGGTGTCACATCACCAATCGCGTAATAACCTGGGATATTCGTCTCATACCATGCGTTAACCGGAATACGTCCTTTCTCCACAATGATACCCACTTCCTCCAAACCAATATTTTCCAAATTGCAAATGACACCCGCCGCAGATAATACGATATCACATTGGATATCCTGATTGCCCGTTGGCGTTTTCACACTCACCTTGCAACCTTTACCTTTCGTATCTACTGACTCCACACTTGACGATGTCAAAATGTCGATGCCCATTTTTTTGTATTGCTTGGCCAATTCTTTCGATACATCTTCGTCCTCTACAGGAACGATGTTTGGCATAAATTCTACGATCGTTACTTTCGTTCCCATCGCTGCGTACACATACGCAAATTCAACTCCGATTGCACCTGAACCGATGATTACTAATGAATCCGGACGCTTCGCTAAGCTCATCGCCTTGCGGTATTCGATTACTTTTTCGCCGTCGATTGGGATATTTGGCAAGGCACGGGCACGTGCACCTGTCGCAATCATGATATTTTTTCCTTCGTAGATCGTCACTTTTCCATCAGCATCTGTAACCTCCACCTTTTTGCCTGGTTGGATTTTACCGAATCCCATGATCACGTCGATCTTATTTTTCTTCATCAAAAACTGAACTCCCTTGCTCATGCTATCCGCGACACCACGTGAACGTGCAATCACCGCTGAGAAGTCGGCCTCCGCACCTTTTACCGTAATTCCGTAATCCGATGCATGTTTGATGTATTCAAAAACACTGGCAGATTTCAATAATGCTTTGGTTGGGATACATCCCCAGTTTAGGCAGATACCACCCAAGGATTCCTTTTCCACCACTGCACATTTTAAACCTAATTGAGAAGCTCGGATAGCTGCTACATACCCTCCAGGGCCTGAGCCTACCACGATCAAATCGTATTGTTGCGCCATTTTATTGCTTGATTTAAATGAATGAGGCCGCAATTTAGCACAAAATCGGGTATATTTGCACTTTATAAAGAAGAAAAACACATGACTAGAGACAGGTTCAATGACCTGAAAGCCAGAATAGAGGCTTTAAGGAGGTATCTTTGACTACGATCACAAGAAATATTTAATCTCCGAACTGGAGACCGTTACGCTAGATCCCGAATTTTGGAATAATCCCGACAAAGCCGAAGCGACCATGCGCGAAATGCGTGGACTGAAGTTTTGGACCGATGGATTTGATCAATTATCCCGAGCGCAAGACGATCTAGAAACCATCTGGGAATTTTTAGAAATGGGGGAGGCCACGGAATCCGAAGTGGATGCCGAAGGTGCCAAACTCGAAGCCCTACTCGAATCCCTCGAATTCAGGAAAATGATGTCGGACGAAGGGGACAACATGAGTGCCGTCCTGGAAATCAATGCCGGTGCCGGTGGAACCGAATCGCAAGATTGGGCCGCCATGCTCCTGCGCATGTATCACATGTGGGCCGAGAAAAATGGCTTCAAAGTTCGTTTAGTAGATGAAAATCAAGGCGATGTGGCCGGTATCAAATCGGTGACCATTGAAGTTGATGGCGAATTTGCCTACGGGAATTTGAAGTCGGAGAATGGTGTACACCGTTTAGTGCGTATCTCACCTTTTGATTCGAATGCGCGCCGACATACTTCTTTCGCGTCTGTTTACATTTGCCCATTAGCCGATGATACCATTGAAATTGAGATCAATCCGGCCGACATCGACTGGGATACCTTCCGTTCCGGTGGGGCAGGTGGCCAGAATGTGAATAAGGTGGAGACCGCGGTGCGTTTGACGCATAAGCCGTCGGGGATAATAATTGCGTGCCAACAAGAGCGTTCGCAGTTGATGAATAAGGAAGTGGCGTTACGTCTCTTGAAATCGAAGTTATACCAAATCGAAATCGACAAGCGCAATGCTGCGCGTGCGGAAGTAGAAGCGGGTAAAAAGAAGATTGAATGGGGATCGCAGATCCGGTCGTATGTACTAGATGATCGCCGTGTAAAAGACCACCGGACAAACCACCAAACATCCAACACGGATGCCGTACTTGACGGTGAAATAAATGATTTTATTAAGGCTTATTTGATGGAGAACTAAGCCCCCTTACCTTTGGCAATCCTCCAAGGTTTGCCAAAGGTAGGTTATTTAGCGGACTCTGATTCGAGCTTTTTCAAATAATCAACTAACTGATCTTTCGCTAAAGACAACGCAATACCCACCGCATAGGAGGTCAGTGCATTACCAATAAATGACGATTCTTTTTTCTCCGATTTTTTAGAAGAATCCGAAAACAAGGAGTATACTAAGTAAGCTCCAGCGAGAACGCCACCAGCGATTAGGATTTGGCCACCGCGCTCTTTAGCGACTTGCTTAATATCTGCAATTTCTTCTACTAACTCTTTTTGGTAGGCAGAGGCTTTAGCCTCCAAAACAGCCTTTTTCTCAGTTGTCTGACTCATCTTCAATTTCTTCTTCACTCATTTTTTCTGGCAGGGGAGTCCGAAAACTCGCTACTAATAAAAGTCCCACCACTAAACTTATCCCAGCTACAATTAAATAGCCCCAAAATGCGCTCGAAAGCCATTGGTTTAATGCATTTGCAATGCCCATCAAGGCAAAAATTCCCGCAATGCCAAAAGCAAAAGCAATAATGATAAACTTGAAAATTCGTTCCAATAAGGCCTCCAAATGCTCTTGAATATCCAGCTTGATGATTTCAAACTGCGTCTTCAAATAATTGGTCAATAAATCGACCAGCCTATTGTTCTCGAAAAATCCCATCTACCGTTGTTTTAACTTTGCCTCAATCGAATGCTGTGTGTGCGGTACTAAACGTAAACGTTCCTTTGAAATCAATTTGCCTGAATCAATGCAAATTCCGTATGTACCATTTTTAATACGCATCAACGCATTTTCAAGACTAGTGGCAAATTTTTGCTGGCGTACGGCCAACTGGTTCAAGCTTTCTTTCTCTTGCGTATCCGCACCATCTTCCATTACCTTCGAGTTTCCTGATGTATCATCCGTTCCCGAATCATTCTTTTTTCGTAGAGTTTCACGTAAATACTTTAACTCAGCGTTGGTCTCGGCCAACTTCCCTTGAATGATTGCTTCAAACTCTTTTAATTCTTCTGCTGAATACTTTAATTTTTCTTCGTTCGCCATAATAAAATAATAAATAAACGTGTAAGTGACTAATAGTCAAGTACTTGTAATTGAAGTTTTGTTCGCTTATGCAAAGATAAATTTATATACTTGAATTCGATAAGTTCCGTGTATTATTTTTTAATCAATTGATTTTAAGGTGTTTGACCATTCCCGGTAGCCCTGGTAAGCAAGTCCGATAAACACCGCATATAAACAGGCCGTCCCCCACATCTCCTTCTGTACATAGAGGCCAATGTACAACACATCCACCCCAATCCAAACAATCCAATTGGTAATTTTTTTCTGCGTGGCCAGCCATGTCGCCCAAACACTAAACCCCGCCAGCACACCATCCAAAAATGGATAGGAAGCATCCGGTAAATATTTTTCGTGCAACCAACCTAATCCAAGTCCCATCGCTACAGAACAAACTACACCTATACCTATACTCGAAAAACTAGAACGCTCCGCACGCCAGTTTGTCTCCGATCGATTCCATGAAAACAAACCAATACATCCTAAAACGATAAACAAAACCTGCAATTCCATATCCGCATAGAGCTGATTGGCATAAAAAACGTATAGATATACGGCGGAAGAAATGATGTTCCATATCCAGGTCAACCAGTGTCTGCGCATAGAAAAAATGACACCCAACAAAGCTGTCGCAACGCCAATTCCTTCGATCATGATTCTTTGTTTTTGGCGAAAAAAGCGCAGAAATGCGTAATCTCACAAGCTGAACAATGGGGCTTGCGGGCTAAGCACACATACCGGCCGTGTAAAATGAGCCAGTGATGCGCCCGCGGAATGATGTCATTGGGCAAGTGACGAATTAACGCTTTCTCCACCAACAAGGGTGTTTTTGCCGTCTGCGGAACCAATCCTAATCGCCTGGAAACTCGGTATACATGCGTGTCCACCGCCATAGCCGGTTGGTTGTAAATCACCGAAGCAATCACATTAGCCGTCTTTCGCCCCACGCCTGGTAAGGTCTGTAAATCGTCAATGGTCACAGGAATAGATCCTTGAAATTGATCAACGATTTTTTGGCCTAGGCCCAATAAATGCTTCGCTTTATTATTTGGATAAGAGACCGAACGGATGTAGGAAAAGATCTCATCTACACTCGAATCAGCTAGTGCCTGAGGATCTGGAAATCGCTTGAAAAGTGCCGGAGTGACCTGATTAATACGCTTATCCGTGCATTGTGCAGAAAGCACTACAGCCACCAATAACTCAAACGGATTGCTATAATGCAGTTCCGTTTCCGCCTCCGGAAATGAAGTGGAAAAATGTGCGATAAAAGCTTGAAATCGTTCCTTCTT
>JAIXRT010000088.1 GCA_027485075.1 Cytophagaceae bacterium | reverse complement strand
CACAATAGCAGCCGGTGCTAATTCCGGTGTTTTCAAGCACAACGGAAATAATTGTTGGGCCGCCAAATTATGTGTTATAGTTCCTTTTTCGACTAACTCAATGATCGCAGCCAATGTCGCTGGCGCCAACTCAAATTGCTCAATTGTTTTCCCTGAATCATTTAAGTGTGACTTAACAGGACCCATAAGCCAGTTGGCCACCGATTTATACGCCTTCGTCTGCTTCGTAGTTTCAACAAAATACAAAGCCATTTCACGCGTGTCGGCAAGGAAATGAGCATCGTACGCTGATAATTGGTAGGCATTTATCAATTGCAATTCTTGCTCCCAGGGTAACAGGGGCATAGTTGATTTAATTTCGGCAATCCATTTATCTGAAATTTCCAAAGGTGCCAAATCTGGTTCCGGAAAATAGCGGTAGTCATTCATTGTTTCTTTCACACGCATGCTAGCTGTTTTACCTGTATGCGCATCAAATGTCCGCGTTTCTTGCACCAACTTTTCGCCGGCTAGTAGCGCAGCTTCTTGTCGGCGACATTCATATTCAATTGCCCGTTGAATGTTACGTAACGAATTCATGTTTTTGATTTCGACCTTGGTCCCTAAGGTTTGTGAACCTATCGGCCTTAGCGAGATGTTCACATCTGCCCGCAAAGATCCTTCTTCCATATTTCCGTCACAGATTCCCAGGTAGCGAACCAATTTCCGCACCTCTGAAATCATGGCAAAAGCTTCTTCGGCAGAATGAATGGCGGGCTCGGTAACCATCTCGATGAGTGGGGTACCAGCCCGGTTGTAATCTATAAAACTGAAAGGATTATCACCTTCATGAAGTGATTTACCTGCATCTTCCTCTAAATGGATATGATGGAATGGTAAAAACTTCGTTCCTGCTGCAAGATGTACTTGAATGGAACCACCCATGCAAATGGGTGTTTTGTCTTGGGTAATTTGGTATCCTTTGGGAAGATCGGGATAGAAATAATTTTTACGATCGAAGTTTTGCCAACGGGTTATTTCACAGCCAAGTGCAATCCCCATTTTAATTGCAAATTCCACTGCCTTTTTATTTAGGTGTGGAAGTGTGCCAGGGTGACCGAGGGTAATGGGTGAAATTAGGGTATTTGCTTCTTGTCCAAACAACACACGATCGCTTGCAAATATTTTAGAATTTGTTTGAAGCTGGGCGTGTATTTCAAGCCCAATGACCGGTTCGTAAACAGCAGATTGATATGTACTCACTAAAAAAAGATCTTAAACGATGCAAAACATCATAAAGATACAAAAACCTGCGTGTTAAAAAGCGCTAGGATTTGATTTTACAGGTACAGGCAGATTTGTGCTTGAAATTAATCCAATAGGCATACGCCACAGAAATACCCAATAAGGTCCCGAATATCCACTCATCGGCTTGTTGGCCTATAAAAATATCAACTAACTTGATCAGTAAACCTATACCTAAGAATATCAAAGGGCGCACTTTCCGGTGTTGAAGGTAATCTGAAACCAACAAATAAGCCGCCAATAAGAAACTGCTTGCAACTAAAATCCATTCGACCAAAGTTCCAAAAGCCAAGGTTCCGATGAAATAGGGCGCAAAAAAGAATACAAAAGGCATCGCTAAACAATGCACAGCACAAGCAAAAGAAAGGAATAACCCCAACTTCTCTAATGGCATGAATTGTTTAGCGCGCTTTAATTTAGACATATTGCTAATTATTTAATTGTAACCGGAAAAGTTACGTCTACATCCGTAGATCCTCCTTCTTCATTACCGGTTTTGACAGCTTTCCCGTTGACAGGCGGCTGATGTTTAAGAATTACATTGAACTTGCCAGTACCCGCAGCAAATTGCGATTTGACTTCAGAGCGCAATCCAATGGGCATTCCTTTTTTATCTAAATCTTTAATCTGAACATTTAATAAGCTTAGGGGATTAGATTTAAATACAAACAAATGTACATCTCCCTCTTCCTCAACTTCTTCAGATATATCGACTGCTGGCTTTTTCGTATCATCAAGTAATGACACCTTCATTTCATAAGTGGTATTTTTATCCAACTCAATGGGATCAACAGAATCCATAACACCATCACCTTGTGTGTCTTTCCATAAAAAAGATTTAGTAGGAAGAGAGGCATTTGTTATTGGCTTGAACTCCAATTTAACAGTCGTAATCAATTCGTTGTCATCATGTGGTTCATGCTCTTCCTTAGAACAACTTGTTGAAATAGCTAAAATAGCTAAAAGTGTAAAAATACGTTTCATGGGTTTAATTTAGTTTAATTGAATAACGTTTTACAAATATGCAACATTGTTGCAAAATAAGCAAATGGATTTATCGGGAAATTTAAAGGATGGAAAATAGTCAGTAGTCGCTAGTAGTAGACAGTCGTCAGTCGCTAGTCGCTAGACGCTAGTCCGAAGGGAATGAGTCCGGAGGAGAGATATGAGGTGAGAAGTAAGAAGTAAGAGTTCTGCTACTTTCACATTCATCCGGACTGACGACTAGCGACTGACGACTGATTCCCTTCGGACTTCGGACTGATGACTAGCGACTAGTGACTATTATGCAAAAAAAAACCGCTCTCCTAGGAGGCGGTCTTTTTAAATAACTTGGAGCTTACTTACTTTCCCGGGTTTGATCCCAGTATCATCAGCGGTGCGGGGCTTAACTTCTCTGTTCGAGATGGGAAGAGGTGAACACCCGTCCTATCGGCTCCATACTT
>JAIXRT010000041.1 GCA_027485075.1 Cytophagaceae bacterium | reverse complement strand
CTGTGTCCGATTCGTTACATATACTTCCACCCGGGTAATGGTGACTCCGCTGGTGATGACGGGCATGTTACGTAAAGCACGTTCGTAATTATTTCTAAAGTAAGTCGACAAGAAAAAATGCCGATTTTCATCATATTGATCCGCACGAATCTCAAAAGAGCGGCCTTGAGATCCTCCTTTCAACGTAATACAATCCTGCTTAGAACGCTGTTGTGCCGCTACTACCGTCACATCTAAATTCCCAAAACGCATCAACGTCTTTAAGCCAAACAAATTCTGAACACCCGGAATTAACTGTGAATTCAGCGTCCAAGAGGTATTTCCTGCCTCAATATTTTGTAAAATATCTTCTTCTTGCGTCTTCCAATTCAGCTTAAGCTGATTCTGGAAATTAAAACTCGCCTTCGTATCGAAGTTGGTATTCAAATTCAACTTATCACCAATCTTCCCTTGAAAGTTGATTTGCGCCTGCTCATTAAAAAACAAATTACCTACATAGCGCAATTGCACAGGGATGGAAGGATTGTCAACAAACTGCCCCATGTAACCGATGTCCAACAATAAACTTCCGTTGGGCTTAAAGTAAATTTCCGATCCTCCGAAAATCCGATCAATTGAAGGGGGTAATTCTATTTTAGGGAAGAGACCGCGGCTTTGCATGGTATTATTGCCATCGATACCTTTGGCATAATCAGTCCAAAAACTACGATTCACCTGCGTATTTTGACGCTGGTAATAATTTTCTAGCGAGAACGTACGAGTTGGATTTACGTCGTAGGTACCTACCTGATCCTTTTGAACAATTTGACCATTCGTGATTTGGGTAGAAGTTTTAGCCCCTTTCACCGAATAAATTGAAAATGGAGATTGCTTCTTTGAGGTACTCACACCTGAAAATGGTGCCTTTTTGAGTTGATAACGTGGTTTTCGGCCACTTTTTTGCAAAATCTTACTTGAATCAATTGCTAATTCTTGTGCGACTAGTTGGCCAGAAAAACATAGTCCCATCACCACCAGAATCTGCTGGGCTTTTGAAATCCAATGTTGTCTATGACTAATTTGCACGAATCTATTTAAATACGATTAACGTAATGCAAGCTTAATTAATTGCTCTATGGTCGCATCTGGATTTGCTTTTAATAGCTGATCCAAACTTTTCTCTGCCGCCACACGCGGTAATCCTAATGTAACCAATGCGGCTAAAGCCTCATGTTTCACACCAAAACTCTTATCATGCGACGCTGCACCCGCCTCAACAAACAAGGTATCCTTCTTGCATTTATCCTTTAATTCCAGAATAACCCGCTGGGCCGTCTTCGAACCAATTCCCTTAATCGACTGAATCAATCCGATATTTTCATTCATAATGGCCGAACGAATTTCCCCTGAAGAAAAAGACGATAGCATCACTAAGGCCGTACTTAAGCCAATGCCAGACACACTGATCAAATCCAAAAACAGATATTTCTCATCCATGGTATGAAAACCTACCAATGTATGTGAATCCTCCTTGATTTGAAGATGTGTGAACAAATGACACAGTTCAGTCCCATCTGCTAAGGCATCATACGTTTGAAGTGAGATCTTAACTTCATAACCCACACCTTGCACATCGATGATGACATGCGTCCGGTCTTTGTGCGCCAGTTTACCTTTTAAATAAGCGATCATATTAGGAAATTCGTAAGCGCATTCCCGGGCGTAAAATAGCCTTAGAACGCAAATGGTTTAACTTTTTTAATTTCTCCACAGTCAAGCCGTTATGCTTTTCTGCAATATCAGACAAGGTATCTCCTGACCGAACTTTGTAATAACGTGTGTATTTTTTTGTTGGCAGTTTCTTGATCGTCACTTCAGCCACATTCACCTGCTTAATGGAATCACTTAGTGCCAAATTCACCTTTTCGCGAACACGGGCATAATAAACTAGTCGTTTTCCTTTCTTTAAGCGATTTGAACGAAGGCGATTAATTCGCTTTAGTTCAGACGCAGATACGCCCACAATACGTGCAATGTCAAACACATCTTGCCCACGCTTTACCTTGATAGTCTTTTTTACTAAGCGATCGACAAACTGAAATGCCAGACTATCTGCGCGACTCATAAAACCAGCTGAGTCTAAAATGGCCGACCGGTTGGCTTGAAAAAAGGCATACTTATTTTTGGGAATACGAATGACAATCTTCTTAACATCAGCTGGTAAGACAGCCCCTAATACATGTGGATTTAGTACCCGAAACGTATCATTCGAAATGGTAGCTAGTCGATTCATCAGCGCCAAATTCAAATAACCTTTTACATGCACCGTATCGGATGGAATGACTTGATGGTATTTTTCAGCGTGAATTGCATGATCACTATTGAAATTCATCATGTAGGTCATGGCAATGAATTGCGGAACATAGGCACGTGTTTGCTTAGGCAAGCATGGATAAATTCCCCAGAAATCACTCTTCCCACACTTACGAATAGCTCGTTTTACATTACCAGGGCCTGTATTATAAGCCGCTAAGGCTAAATGCCAATCGCCAAATATCCGGTACAATTGTCCCAAGTATTTACAAGCGGCCTCAGTCGCCCTTTCTACATCAAAGCGTTCATCTACAAATGAGTCAACGCGCATGCCAAAATCACCTCGGGCAGTATAGGGCATAAATTGCCATAATCCTCCGGCGCCCTTATTTGACAAAGCCTTGGGCTCTAAACCTGATTCAATTAATGACAAATATTTTAGCTCATCAGGAAGATTATACTGTTTGAGATATTTCTCGTAGACTGGAAAATACGTATCACGCTTTTCGAGCATCCGTTGCGTGAACTCCGCCTTTTTAAACGCAAAATATTCTACAAACTGATGGGTTTGTAAGTTGTAATTCAAGGGAATTCGTTGTTGCAAGCCGGCTAAACGCTTTTGAACAAGCTGCGGATCAATCATAAATCCAGTGGGTAAGCCTTGCTCCACATTGGCCAAAGAGTCCACAAAATTAAGCTCATCCTCCGGGAAGTACGATTTACCAGCAGGTAATTCGGGAAGATTAGGTGTAGAGGCGGTTATCTGCGCCGACAAACGCAGTGAGCTAAGGCAAAACAATAAGATAAAACCTAGATGCTTCATACGCCTTGCATTGTTTTGGCCAAATTCAATAATCCAGCTTCGTCAAATGGACGTCCCATCACTTGAAAGCCCATCGGTAAGTGATTCGAATCATCACCCATCGGAATAGATAAAGCAGGCAATCCCGTCACATTCGCTTGAACAGTAAACAAATCACCTAAATACATTTGTAATGGGTCCTTCGTTTTTTCTCCAATACGATATGCCGTAGTCGAAGTTGTAGGAGAAATAATAAAATCAGCATCCGCTAAAATAGCCATGGTACGTTCTTGGATCAGTCGGCGTACCTGCTGCGCCTTCGTGTAATAGGCATCATAATAATCAGCGCTCAACACAAACGTTCCTAACATAATGCGTCGTTTAACCTCTTCGCCAAATCCTTCCTCACGGGTCTTTTTATACAAGTCCATTAAGTCGGTTGGATTTTCAGTTCGGTGTCCGAATTTCACGCCATCAAAACGAGCTAGATTGGAACTGGCTTCAGCGGTTGTCAACACATAGTAAGTTGGCAACATCTGATCTATATACGGAAAATCCACGCTAACTACCTCAATACCAGCAGCTTTCAATTGATCTACCTGAGCAAAAAAAGCATCACGTATATCGGCCTGAAGACTCGGATGCTCCACAATTTCTTTGATGTAAGCTACACGATTTTTAGGTTGATAAGCTACCGAAGGTGCTTCTGTCAACGTACTATCGTAACCATCTTGTCCTTCGATGCAGTTTAAAACTAGGGCTAAATCTTCCACATGGTGCGCCATGGGTCCAATGGAATCAAAAGAAGATGCATAGGCAATAAGTCCCCAGCGGGACACACGGCCGTAAGTTGGCTTCAAGCCCATCACACCACAAAATGCGGCGGGCATCCGAATGGAACCACCGGTATCAGTTCCTAGGGAAACTTGGCACATGCCTGCTTGTACGGCTACGGCTGAACCACCTGAACTTCCACCAGCCACATGTTCGGTATTTGCAAAATTTAACGTAGGCCCAAAAGAAGAGTTTTCATTCGTGGATCCCATCCCAAACTCATCACAGTTTTGGCGGCCAATGATAATCGCATCTGCATCCAAAAGTCGCTGAACGGCAGTGGCTGAAAACGTTGATTTAAACCCGTTGAGTATTTGACTTCCTGCTTGTGAACCATGAGATTCGTAGCAAAGTAAATCTTTGATGCCCACCACTAAGCCGGCTAAAGGACCTGCTTGTCCGGAGGCGATTTTCTGATCGATTGCCTGAGCACGCGCTAAAGCCTCTTCTCGGTAAACAGCTAAAAAGGCGTTCAATTGCTCATTATGCGCATCTATTTGCGCTAAATGATATTGAACTAAGCCCACGCACGATTGCTCGCCTGCATGTAACTGCCTACGTATTTCCGAATAAGGGAGGGGCAATTGATTCATTAAAAAAGGGGATTCATTAAAACACAAAAGCATAGTTGGCGTAAACACCAACTATGCATTTTTCAAACTAAAATTCGAAAGATTACTTTTTCGTTTCGTCTAGCTCTTTATTGATTTGATCTTTTACTTCGTTCTTAGCATCTTGGAATTCGCGAATACCTTTTCCAAGTCCACGCATTAATTCAGGTAATTTTTTACCTCCAAAAAACAAAAGAATGGCTAAACCGATTAGCAATAATTCACCACCACCTAAACCATTCAAAAACAATAATATACTTGAGATGTTCATTTTGTCAATTTTTTAATTTTGTAAATATATTCAATAGTCGTTAAAAATCCTTAATTAAGGCTCAAACATTCGCATGTTTTTCAAATTCATCTAACTCATGTTTAATCGATTTTCCTACCCATAAAACAAGTGCTAAATCATCTGTAAATCCGATTAACGGAAGTACGTCAGGAATAAAATCAAAGGGAGAAACAAAGTAGAATAAAACAGCTACTATTTTTACTAACGTAATGGCGGGTAATTTCTTGTATCTACCCTGCACATATGCTTTAATCATTTCGCTGAATAACAACACGTAGTGGTTTAACAACCGAACAACGGACAAATTACTTTGAGCCGCTAATTCACTGACTTTCTTCAAGGAGTGTTGAACAATACGTAACAAACCCATTTTATCATTTGCCATGACAGCTTCGGCTTTGACCATTGCTTTTTCAAAAAAGGGCGATGAGACAATACGGTCGATCAAATTGGCTTGTTTGGACATAATCTTTATTTAATCCTTAAATATACTAAAATCAACTAAAAAAAGACGCGGCTCTATCCTTAATTCGATTCATTTTAAAAATTGATTCGATAATTGGCGATTATGTCTTATTTTTGCGCTGTTTTTGAATCAATCTTTCCTAAATATAAACACAATGAAAATCACCGTAGTAGGAGCTGGTGCCGTAGGGGCAACTTGCGCTGACAACATCGCTAGAAAAGAATTAGCAGATGAATTAGTATTATTAGACATCAAAGAAGGTATTGCGGAAGGCAAAACCCTGGACATGTTTCAAACTGCTTCGTTATTCGGTTTCGATACTAAGCTAGTAGGTTCAACCAATGATTATTCAAAAACAGCTAATTCCGATGTAGTTGTGATCACTTCAGGTTTACCACGTAAGCCAGGCATGACGCGCGAGGAGTTAATTGGTGTAAATGCAGGAATCGTAAAAAGTGTGGTTGAAAACATTTTGAAATTCTCTAAAAACCCAATCATTGTGATCATTTCGAATCCGATGGATACGATGACCTATTTGGCGAAATCAGTTGCTGGATTAGACAAACACCGCATCATCGGTATGGGTGGAACATTAGACTCAGCTCGTTTCAAATGCTATTTAGCTAAGGCAATGGATGTATCTATCAATGATATCCACGGAACGGTAATCGGTGGTCACGGAGACACAACCATGATTCCAATGAAGCGTTTAGCTACTTACAATGGTGTTCCAGTAAGCCAATTCCTAGATGCAGAAACGTTAGACAAAGTAGCTGCTGACACGATGGTGGGTGGTGCAACGTTAACAGGCTTGTTGGGAACTTCTGCCTGGTATGCACCTGGTGCTGCTGGTGCTGCATTAGTTGAAGCAATCGTACGTGATGAGAAAAAAATCATGGCATGCTGCGTATCCCTAGATGGCGAGTATGGTCAATCAGACATTTGTCTTGGAGTACCAGTTGTTCTTGGTAAAAACGGATGGGAGAAAATCGTTGATTATAAATTAACGGAAGATGAGCAAGAAGCATTCAATAAATCAGCAGAAGCTGTTCGTAATATGAATTCAGTATTAGCGACTTTATCTATCTAATATTCTGATTCAGATAAATTTAAAAGGCCACCTTCATCGGGTGGCCTTTTTTTTATTTAGATCTTATGGCAATCACGGGATCCATCTTAGCTGCGACCCAAGCTGGAATAATACCCGATAAAATACCGATAAAACTAGAAATCAATAATCCCGTAAAGATATTGCCTGCAGTCAGGGTCAGCGGCAATGCATCTTGAGGAATGTAGGTGATGCCTACCACCAAACCAATACCCACTAAACCCCCAATCAAACTTAGAAATACAGCCTCAAACAAAAATTGAAAAAGGATAAAGTAGTTCTTCGCACCTAACGATTTCTGAATACCGATGATATTGGTGCGCTCTTTGACAGAAACAAACATGATATTGGCAATACCAAAACCACCTACCAATAAGGAAAATCCAGCAATCAATGCACCCGCAATATTCAAGGCTGCAAAGATTCCGTCAAAGAATTGATTTAAACCATCCAAGCGATTAACCGTAAAACTATCTTCCTGCTTCGGTTTAATCGAACGCAAACTGCGCATCATTCCCGTTACCTCCCCTTCTAATTCTACTTGGCCAATATCGGAATCAAACGCCTTAATCGCGATATCCGGAGCAGGCTTATCCTTTTGAAAAATAGCCGAGAACGTGGTATATGGAATAATGACCTTTTCATCCGGTGTTCCGCCAAAACTCAACATGTCATTTCCTTTTTTCTCAATAACTCCGATCACGGAGAATTTAATGCCATTAATTTTGATGATTTCACCTACAGCAGATTTTCCATCAATCAGCGCTTCAGCCACTTTGGCTCCAATAATGCACACATAGATTCCATTATCAGATTCAATCGGGAGAAAATAACGGCCATCGGCAATGGGCGTACTCGTAATTTGATTATACTCATAACTCGCTCCAGTTAAATTCGCATCAATACTGTTGCTTCCTCGGGAAATAGAGGCATTTCGACCACCATCTATCACGGCTACGGCTTGTGCTGTTTTTAGGTTTTCTTTCAAATACCGGTATTCGGTATACTTCATTTCAGGGCGATTCAGGTACTTCCACCACGGATAATTGTTTGACATGACCCAAGGCCATTTGCCTACATACATAACTCCTGAACCTGCAAATGAATCAATTTCGTTACGAATTTTACCTTTCAACGAATCTACTGCTGTGAACACAGCGACGATAGCAAATATACCAACACTCACCCCTAGCAGTGATAAGGTGGTACGTAATAAATTGGAGCGCAATGCTTGATAAGCAAATACTAAACTCTCAAAAACCTGACGAAGAAAGATCATATAAAAAAATAGATGTCGAATTTACTAGTTAAATGTGAAAGTTCTAGATGCGAAAGGATGAATAGAAAATATAAACTTTTGAATGGTCATATGGCATTAAGATTGGATTTCGTAAATTTAAAATTCAATAGCGTAAATCATGCCTTGGAGTAAACACGATGCCGAAAATCTAGCCATTCATTTTGAAGGGGAATTGTTTTTCAAAAACAACCTTCAATCTGACCTAACTAGAAAGATTTATGCTACTGACGCATCCGTTTACGAAGTTCAGCCCTTAGCTGTCGCCAAACCGGCCAATGCCAAAGACATCAAGCGACTCATTCAATTCGCTGAAAAACATCGAACAAGTATCATTCCGCGTGGCGCAGGCACGTCCTTAGCCGGCCAAGTAGTAGGCGAAGGGATCGTGATGGAAGTGGGAGCACCACTTTCCAAAATTGTCCAATTAAATAAGAAAGAAAAATCTGCCTGGATCGAACCCGGAATCATCCGCGATGATTTGAATAAACAGATGGAGCCATCTGGATTATTTTTCGGCCCAGAAACATCCACAGCTAATCGCGCATTATTAGGTGGTATGCTGGGTAATAACTCATGCGGTCTGCATTCTATCGTTTGGGGCAATGTACGAGATCATTTGTTGGAAACACGAGCGATTCTCGCAGACGGGTCTGAAATGCATACCCACCCATTGACGAATGAAGAGTTTTATAAAAAAACAGCTCTCACTAATCTAGAAGGCAAAATATACCGTGAGATTCATCGTATGTTGAATAATCCAGCTGTCCAAGAACTCATTCGGGCTAAATTCCCGAATCCGGCAATTACCCGTAGAAATACCGGATATGCACTGGATGCCCTGATCGACATGCAACCTTTTAATCCGGCTGGCCAGCCATTCAACCTGTCTGCTTTACTTGCCGGTTCAGAGGGAACGTTAGCCGTGGTGCATAGCATGAAAATCAACTTACTCGATCAGCCGAGTAAAGAAGTAGGCCTTATCTGCATTCATTGTCATACCCTGCAAGAATCACTTCAGGCGAATATTGTTGCCCTTTCGTGCGAGCCAACTGCCTCCGAATTGGTGGATAGTTTTATACTTTCGTTTACGGAAAACCATCCCAATTTTATGGAAGACCGAACCTTTATCGAAGGTAAACCGGAAGCCATTTTAATGGTGGAATTCCGTGCAGAAACAGCCGAATTAGTACAAGAAAAAGTAGCTAACTGCATTCAAAAATTACAGGACGCTTCATTGGGTTATGCGTACCCGACGCTATATAATGAAGAAATCACCAAAGGGTGGGATATCCGCAAAGCTGGGCTTGGATTAATTCGCAATTTGCCTGGAAAAAAACAACCCGTTAATCTCATTGAAGATTGTGCTGTGGCACCAGTAGATTTACCTGCATATGTGGCTGATATTCAAACTTTGTTAGCCAAAAACAACATTCAAGCTGCTTATTATGCACACGCAGGCGCTGGAGAATTGCACATTGAGCCCTTTTTGGATATCCATACCCCGGAAGGAAAATCTTTATTTAGATCTCTTTTAGCTGAAACTGTTGAGATTCTTAAAAAATACCAAGGGTCATTGAGCGGGGAACATGGAGACGGAAGGCTACGTGGCGAATTTATTCCTGCCTTAATGGGCAAAGAAGTATATGCTTTATTTAAGGAAATCAAGCACCTTTTTGACCCGCACAACCTCTTAAATCCCGGTAAAATTGTCAATACGCCCCCGATGGACGAAGCATTTCGGCCACGTGTCAGCGAGACAAATACCTCCCATTTCTTTCATTATGGTGAACTAGCTGGTCCTTTGGCATTAGCCGAAAAATGCTCTGGATCTGGCGATTGCAAGAAATCGGAATTAAGCGGCGGAACCATGTGTCCAAGCTTCATGGCGACACATGATGAAAAAGATAGTACACGCGCACGGGCAAACATGCTTCGTCAATTAATCACCTCAGAAGGTGATCAAGCCTATAATAATCCTGAATTACATGAAGTCCTAGACTTATGTCTCTCCTGCAAAGGTTGCCAAACAGAATGTCCCTCCGGTGTAGACATGAGTAAACTGAAAGCGGAAACGCTTCAGCAGCATTACCTCCAACAAGGAACTCCTTTACGCACCCAATTAATTGGACATTTTCCAAAGCTTCAAGCACTTGCCAGTTACGTCGCACCGTTGTACAATATGCTCATCGCTTTTCCAGGCACAAGTATCATCATCAAAACACTGATGGGGTTCTCTTGGAATCGCAGTATACCAGAAGTACATTTTACCTCACTTGAAAGTTGGTTTAAGCGCTACCGTAAACGCATCAATCAAAGCGAATTAAGAAATGGAAAGGTGTATTTGTTTGCAGATGAATTCACTAACTACAACGATGTGGAGCTGGGTAAAAAAACAATCCTACTTTTAAATGAACTAGGATATGGCGTAGAAATACCAGGTCAAATCATCAGTGGGCGTAGTTATATTTCGAAAGGTTTATTGGCCATTGCTCAAAAACTTGCCAACACGAACGTCCAGAAACTCGCACCCATCGTATCTGAAGAAAAACCATTCATCGGGATTGAACCAAGTGCTTTATTGAGCTTCCGAGATGAGATACCGCAACTTGTATCTGCAGATTTAAGGGAACAAGCCAATGCGCTAAAGAAAAATTGCCTACTGATTGATGAATTTTTAGCCCAAGAAATTAAGGCTAAGCGAATTGCAAAAGATGCATTTACGTCCATTAATCAGAAAATTGTCTTGCATGGTCACTGCCATCAAAAATCCATTGCCGGTTTAAGTAGCACCCGACAAGTCTTAAGTTTTCCTTCAAATTACGAAGTAGAATTATTACCTACCGGATGTTGTGGCATGGCTGGGTCATTTGGCTATGAAAAAAAGCATTACGGATTATCCCAGCAAATCGCCAAGTTAGTATTGTTCCCTCGCCTACTCAGCACCAAAAACAGCACCATTATCGCTAGCAATGGCACTTCTTGCCGGCATCAAATAAAAGATGGCATCGATAAAGATGGCTTTCACCTGGCCGAAATTATGTACAATGCCTTAGCCCAAAAAACAATTAAGCCATGATCCAATTTAACATATCCATCTTTGTAGAAAATGCCATCGAAGCACAGGCGGTAAAAGCATTAACACAGCATATTATTCCTGAATTAAATACTTGGGATTTTATCGAACAAGCGCATGCTTTCGAGATAAGTTCACATCAAGAGCCCGACTCAAAAGGCTTTTCCATCCAATGTTTAATTCCAGTGACCGAAGAGCGACGGAAAGAGGCGATCGAAACACTTATTTCAGAGTTCTTTTTACAAGAATTCCCAAATCAATTCGTGTATTTCCCAAGCCAATTAAAGCGAATTTAAGTCCATTGAATAGGACTAATACCTAAGAAATCATTCGCTTTAGAAAAGGGCTTTGAACCGAACCAGCCGCCTCGATTGGCCGAAAGTGGAGAAGGATGAGCTGAACGAATGACGAGATGTTTTGTTTCATCTATGTGCTTGCCAACTTGCTGGGCATAATTACCCCATAACATAAATACAATCGGTTTTTCACGCTCATTCAACCTTTGAATGATTGTTGACGTGAATTTTTGCCAACCGATCTTCGCATGTGATCCGGGCTCATTAGCACGTACAGTCAGAACAGAATTTAATAATAAAACACCTTGATTAGCCCAATCAGTTAAATCCGTTTGCGTCCGTTCTACTCCCACATCGGAAGCTAATTCTTTAAAAATATTTCTTAGCGACGGGGGCATTTTAACTCCGACGGGGACGGAAAAACTAAATCCTTGCGCCTCACCTGCTCCATGATAGGGATCTTGACCTAAAACAACGACTTTGACATGTTCGAAAGGAGTCAAGTTTAACGCGTTGAACACATCTGAAATGGGCGGAAAAACCTGTTGGCTCGCGTATTCATCCGCTAGTTTCCGCTCCAAATGATCCATCCATTCTTGCTCGAAACAAGAATTCAAGATATTTTTCCAATCATTTTGTATTAAATCCCGTAAATTTAAGTTGGCACTAGCCATAAAATATTCCTTTACATGCCACAATCCATCGAAAACGGATTTCAAATTGACGTAAAAGTGACTCATTTGCCTGATTATGAATTACAGGCTCCCTATAAGCACTTTTTCACCTACCAAATTACAATCAATAATTTTGGGAATCAACCGGCCCAATTAGTTAGCCGTTTCTGGAAGATACTCGATGGAAGTCATGCACCTGAATATGTGAATGGCTTGGGCGTGGTGGGTCAACAACCCATTCTTGAACCTGGCGAAACCTTTACCTATACGTCGGCGTGTCCCATTATTTCAGCCATAGGACAAATGTCTGGATATTATACCTTTCTAAACTTGATAGATCAAACTACGTTTAAAGTACATACACCGGCGTTTGAATTAGTCACTACCTGTAGTTTGAATTAAATGTTGAATAGATTAAAATTTAATTGGAAAGCACAAACGGCGCATGGATTACATTCTCCATTTGTATTTGCATTAT
>JAIXRT010000069.1 GCA_027485075.1 Cytophagaceae bacterium | reverse complement strand
CTTGTAGGCGTGAAAGCAATTGCTTCAACGGCTCTTTTTCCTGTAATGCACGTAAATTAGGCGTGTTAGGCGAACTTACATTGACCACAAAATAATCCACCACGGGATATAAGGTTTCGAATCCTTGGCAGTAATCATCATCAGCTAATTCATTAGGTGTCACTTTATTTTTTCCCAAATTACCCCCAATGATCACAGGAGCCTGCCTAGACTCTAAACGTTTTTTCATTTGAGCCAAACCATCATTATTGAATCCCATGCGATTGATAATGGCCGAATCTTCTGGTAAACGAAATAAACGTGGTTTCTCATTTCCCTCTTGTGGCTTGGGAGTAACCGTTCCCACTTCAATGAAACCAAACCCCATGGCGGCCAACTCATCCACCAAAGCAGCATTTTTATCAAAACCTGCCGCCAAACCAACCGGATTCGGAAATTCAATACCAAAAACCGTCCGACGAAGGCTAGGGTGCTCGTACCAGTAAATGGCGCGAAAAAGGCTAGAAACACCAGGGATTTTCATTAAAAATGTAAGCATATCAGCCAATAAATAATGAGCGCGTTCTGCGTCAAACAAAAAGAAGAATGGCTTAATAAGCTTTTGATAAATCATATGATGCATGCAATTTTAACGAAGCAACAAAAATACTAAATGCCCCCTAGATAATGGGAATAAATCAAGGATTATCTGAAGATTCCTGAGACATTTTAAAAAAAACTTTTAGACGTGATGACACTTTACTGAAAAAGGCTAATTTTAAAACAACCTTTGTGGTAATCAAGCATTTAATAAATTAGTAAGCCTATGTTAAGTCGTGTTGCCAATTCCATTTATTGGATGAATCGCTACATTGAGAGAGCCGACAACTATGCCCGCTTTATCTCAGTGAATTTTAATTTAGCCCTTGATTTACCTCCAAATGTTCCCGAACAATGGGAGCCACTTATTGTCGCCACGGCAGATCATTACAATTTCTTCGAACATTACCCCAAGGCCAATCGTGAAAATGTCTTGTATTTCATGACGTTTGACGAACTAAACCCCAACTCGATTCTATCTTGCCTATATAGTGCCCGTGAAAATGCGCGTACCATTCGCGAAAGTATTTCTCGGGAGATGTGGGAATATGTCAACCAGGTTTACTGGAAAGTAAAAGACCGCGTTGAAGGAAGTAAGCAATGGGAAATTTCGCGTTATCAGGGATTCCTAGAAGAAATTAAATCAGGAAGCCAATTATTCTACGGGATTGTGGATTCCACCATAACCCGTGGGGAAGGTTGGCATTTTGGCCAACTAGGTAAATTACTTGAACGAGCAGATAAAACAACCCGATTTCTAGATGTAAAATACTTTACACTTTTGCCTGACATAGAGGCTATCGGATCCCCGTTGGACTTACTCATGTGGTCAGCGGTGTTAAAGTCGAATTCTGCATACAATATGTTTCGCCAACAGTACAAAGTCATAAATCCGCGTAACATCGTTGAGTTCTTGATTTTAGAAAAAAGCTTTCCGAGATCCGTGGTGCATTGTTTGCAAGAATCTGAATTGTCACTCTATGCGATTTCTGGAACTTCTTTTGAACATGGCTATTCAAATTTGGCTGAAAAAAAAGTCTCCAAATTGCTTTCAGAAGTTCAATTCACGGAAATTGACGACATCTTATTAACTGGATTACACCAATTTCTAGATAATTTCCAAACGAAAAACAACGAAATAGGCCAAACCATTTTCAATACCTATTTTGACCTGAAGCCTGTCAACTAACCGTGGCATACCAGAAAAATTTGTAATATTGCGCTCCCTTTTGCCACCATTGAATATATGACTTATTGCTTAGGAATCACCGTTAAAGAAGGACTCATTGCCATTGCAGATACACGTATCACAGCAGGAAATGAGATGTATTCCAACAAAAAAATCTCCATTCACGAGATTAAAAATCACAGTTTATTCATCATGACCGCAGGCTTACGCTCCGTACGCGATAAAGCTGTGACATACTTTAATCAGACTGTTGACGAAGATGAAGCGAGTTATGACTATATGTTTCAAGCAGCCACGGCGTTTGGCCAAATGCTTAAAAAAGTAGCACAAGAAGATCGTGAATCATTGGAAAAAGAAGGTTATCAGTTTAATCTCCATGCCATCGTAGGTGGCCAAATGCCCAAAGATGACACCCATAAGCTGTTCCTCATTTTCCCAGAAGGCAATTGGATCGAGATAAACGATGGACTTAAATACCAGATTATTGGTAATTCAAACTATGGCAAACCACTGCTAAATCGAAACCTACATTTCGATACACCACTAAAGGATGCGTTAAAAATGGGGTTTCTTTCGTTTGATGCCACGCAAGTCAGTACCAATGATGTCGATTTTCCCATTGACGTAGTCGTATACGAAAAAGGCACCTTTAAGGCCAAAGAAGTGCGTTTGTACAAGGAAGACATGCAGAAAATTTCAGATGACTGGAATCAAGCCTTGCGTAAGTCATTGGAAGGCATTGAGGAAAGCTGGATGAAAGACCTAATTTCGCTCCCGAAATGATCGCTAACATCCACCACAGTTTAGCTTATACCTACAGCGAACCTGTTTATTTGGAGCCGCATGTACTCTATGTTCATCCCCGTAAAAGTTCTTTACTAACGGTCAAATCATTTGAACTCAACATATCCCCTACACCCGTCCAGATTTCAAAAAATTTAGATCCTGAGGGGAATATCCAAAATATCTTATTCTTTAAGGAGCCCACCAGTTGCTTAGCTATTAAAATAAATGCTGTTGTAGAGACCACAGAATTCAATCCATTTGATTTTGTGTATTTCCCTTTCGAAAGCAAACGTCTTCCGATGCGCTATTCAGACGCTTATGTAAAGACACTTGCTCCCTATTTAGGTTTAGACGGTGTCACACCCGTGATAGAACAAACAGCGCGTCACCTAGCATCTCAAGTACAGTGGAGTACTTCTGAATTCTTAAGTGATGTTAATGCGTTTATCTACAAACAATTTGCCTACGAAATTCGCGAAGAAGGTGCCCCAAATAGCCCAGAATTTACATTAATGAACCGCAAAGGTTCTTGTCGGGATTATGCCGTACTATTTTCAGCACTATGCCGCGCCATGGGATTAGCCACCAGATTCGTTTCTGGATATTATACGGGCATCGCTCCGGTGGATCTACCGAATCAAACGCACCATTTACATGCTTGGGTTGAGGTTTATTTGCCAGGTGGCGGTTGGCGTGGATACGATCCCACGCAACACGAAGTTGTAGCAGGAAATCACATACCTTTAGCAGCTTCTTGCCTTCCAGAGGAAATCACACCGGTATATGGAACATATCGGGGAGCGGCGACATCGACATTAACGACTGAAGTTTTTATTCAATGCGTTTAGCCCACAAGTAATTGGGCCAATAGATAATCTGCAACCAAGATGGCAATACACGCATTCGTTACTGCGGCTGTTCCGGCTTTGCCCACTTCATAAGCTCCACCTTTAGTGTAGAACCCTTGGAAAGCCGATATCGAGACAACTAAAAAGCCAAAAACCAAGGATTTTATCAAGGCAAAAAGCACATAGTTCGGCTTGAAATCGAATTGCAAACCGTGGATATAATCTTGTGGAGTTACAGATCCAGTTAACCAACCTGCCAAATACCCGCCGTAAATTCCCAAAAAACAAGCCATGGTCACCAGCATCGGGAAGGTCAACATGGCCGCAATCATTTTAGGTAGCACTAAATAAGACGAAGAATTAATTCCCATGACCTCAAGTGCATCAATTTGCTCCGTAATCCGCATGGTGCCTAGTTGGCCCGCAATATTAGACCCTACCTTACCCGCTAAAACCACACACGTAATCGTAGGTCCCAATTCTAAAATGGTCGAATCACGTACAATTAAACTGATGATGTATCTGGGCACAAATGGATTTTCCATATTGGCCGCTGTTTGAACACAGGTTACAGCTCCTAAAAAACTGGCAACGATCGTGACGATCAACATGGAATCAATACCGATATCCTTTGATTCCTGCATAATCAATTTCCAATTCACCCGAAATTTTTCAGGATTTGTAAAAAGCTTACCTAGGAAGAGTAAATATTTGCCTAATTTTGACATGTGCTGCACAAACAATGAGCACCAAAGATAATGGATAAATCGATAGTAATTAGTGGCGGAAGTCAGGGAATTGGCAAGGCATTAGTAAAAAAATTCCTTCAAGAAGGTTTCCAAGTTTTTACTTGTTCTCGGAGTCAGGAGAAGTTAAATGCGCTAGCAAACGAATATAACAATCCACGCTTGCACACCTATGCAGCAGATTTGAGTGACAAAAAACAAGTACAAGCCTTTGCCGCTTGGGTATTAGATCAATCCCAATCAATCGACATCTTAGTGAATAACACAGGCGTTTTTCTTCCAGGTCAAATTCAAAATGAAGAAGACGGGGTATTGGAAAAGCAAATTGAGACAAATTTATATAGCGCATATCATTTGACACGTGCCTTGTTGCCTACGTTTCAAGCCAGAAAATCAGGGCATATTTTCAATATGTGTTCTACGGCTTCGATAACGGCATACACCTTAGGTGGTTCCTATTGCATTAGTAAATTTGCCTTATTAGGTATGACTAAAGTCCTGCGCGAGGAGACTAAAACACAAGGAATTCGCGTGACAGCTATTTTACCAGGTGCCACATTAACCCCGTCTTGGGATGGAGTGGAATTACCTACGGAACGATTTATCCCCGCGGATGATATTGCTTCCACAATTTGGGCAGCTTATCAAATGAACCCTTCGACCGTATTGGAAGAAATTCTCATTAGACCACAATTGGGCGATATTGATTTATGAGAACTTGGCAAGCGTATACCTTAACGGATTTGGCTCAGGTGGCATCGGAATTAATTCCCATCGCCTTAGCACATAGCCCCATATGGTTGTTTAGAGGCCAAATGGGGGCAGGAAAGACAACGCTTGTTAAAGAACTAACCCGTCAATTAGGCGTTACCGGTCATGTGCAGAGCCCCACGTTCGCATTGGTCAACGAATATGCGCGGGCGAATGATTCTGACATCTACCATTTCGATTTATACCGATTGAAAAATGCACAAGAGGCGTTAGACATTGGGATGGAAGATTATTTAGATTCAGGAAAAATTTGCCTAGTCGAATGGCCTGAGCAAGCACAAGAACTTTGGCATATTCCCCATGTGGAATTGATCATAACACCTATTGATGAAAATACACGAAGTCTGACACTCCATGAGCACCATTAATCCTTTTCATGAACTACTTGCGCAACAGGGCATTATGCCTATGGAGGCGATGTCTTGGACAAAGCAGAATGCGAAAAGCATTCAAATAGGTCTTCCCAAAGAAAGCTCAACCTATGAAAATCGGATTAGTCTTAGTCCACAGGCGGTACAATTACTCGTGGCGAATGGACATGAGCTCATCATGGAACGCGGAGCGGCGGATCGGGCGGGATTCAGCGATGCAGATTATTTATTGGCAGGCGCCTCGGTGACGGATCAAGTTCAAGAAGTTTGGCAATGTGGCCTCGTGTTAAAAATCAATGCGCCTACGCTTCAAGAGATCGGATATATGAAACCTGGTCAAGCATTTGTGGCGAGTGCAGCGAAATACCAACTAAGTTCCGAAACCATTGACCAAATCAATGCCAAAAAAATCATGGCCATTGGGTTGGAATATGTAGAAGATAATGGCGGAGGATTTCCATTTGTTAAAAGCATGGCAGAAATCGCTGGCCAAATGGTTTTGCCCATTGCCAGCCAAATATTAAGTGCTTCCCAGGGTGGTGGTATATTATTAG
>JAIXRT010000276.1 GCA_027485075.1 Cytophagaceae bacterium | reverse complement strand
TGGCCGCGCTGCTTCACGAGTTTAAATCCATGTTTTTTGGCCACAAATTGAATCGTTTCTGGATTGAAATGATAAATGTGACGCGGCACATCATAGGCTGCCCAATATTCCTTAAAATATCCAGCATCAAAACTCTTGGAATTAGGTAAAGCCAAAAGCAATTTTCCATCGGCTGAAATGCGCTTTTTGAAAAACTCAAAATAGGCATCTAATTCATATACGTGTTCGAGCACGTGCCACAAGGTGATCAGCTCAAATTGTTTGTCCTCAGGAATCGAACTTAAATTGGAATAGATTTTGTCTTGAACCAGGGCTTCCGCACGCGCTGCCGTTTCCGGATCCAACTCCATGCCCGTAATGTTCCAGCCGGCATCTTGACAGCTCTTTAAAAAGTGGCCGTTTCCGCAGCCGATGTCTAATAGATTTTTATTTCCTTTTTGGTCCGCTTGAATCCACCCTGCCTTTTGTTTCAAGGTGATGTTTCGAACCGCGTGGTAAAGCTTATTGACCAAACCTTTCTGGGTATCGCTATGAGATATGTAGGTGTCCGACTTGTAGAAATACCCAGCCTCATCTGCTTTCGGTCGCGGGTTTGTAAAATTCAAGCCACAATCCGAGCAAGCAACCACACCAAAACTATTTTGTGAAACCGTGTAATCTTTGGCTTCAAATTGTTTCTCAAAATTCGTTGACCCACATGCCGGGCAATGTTGTAGTGTTTCCATATTAGCGACCCATGAATAATAATAAAATGGATACGTCGGCAGCCGACACCCCCGAAATCCGACTCGCCTGACCAATTGTTTGTGGACGAATGGCCTTTAACTTTATCCGCGATTCGGTCGACAAGGTTTTAATTTTATCGTAGTCGAATTGCGCCGGAATCGCGAGGTCTTCCATGCTCTTCATCTTTCCCACCATCAAGCGCTCCTTCTCAATATAGCTTTCGTATTTTACGACGATCTCCACTTGCTCAATCACCTCTTGTGAGTAGTTGGCTTTTATTTCTTTTCCAATCTCATGCTGCAATATCTGCTCGAAACTTAAGTCGGAACGTTTTAACAAATTCACGATTGGTGCACCTTCTTTTAGTGCGGCGGTTCCTTGTTCCACCAACCAATCATTTATCTCGGCGGGCTTGACTTTGGTTTGCGTAATGAACTGAGTTAACTCAGCTACTTGTTGTCTTTTTGTTAGGAAGGTATCTAGTCTTTCTTGTGTCGCCAACCCCAGCTCAAAGCCCTTTTCCGTTAGGCGTTCATCGGCATTATCTTGGCGCAACAGCGTTCTAAATTCTGCCCGCGAAGTAAACATGCGGTATGGCTCATCGGTACCTTTGTTAATCAAATCGTCGATCAAAACGCCAATGTAGGCTTCGGATCTACTTAAGGTAAATGGCGCCAACTGATGTGCTTGTTGGTGCGCATTAATCCCCGCCATCAATCCTTGACATGCGGCCTCTTCATATCCAGTTGTTCCGTTAATCTGGCCAGCAAAGTATAAGCCTTTGACTAGCTTTGTTTCAAGGGTTGGGGTCAACTGGGTTGGCGGAAAATAGTCGTATTCAATGGCATAACCTGGACGGAACATTTTAGCGTTTTCAAATCCTGGGATTAAACGAATTGCCTCAAATTGTATGTCTTCAGGTAAAGATGTTGAAAATCCATTGACATAAATTTCTACGGTATTCCAGCCTTCGGGTTCTACGAAAATTTGATGCGAATCTTTATCTGCAAAGCGATTGATTTTGTCTTCTACGGATGGACAGTAGCGCGGACCTAAGCCTTTGATTCTTCCCGCAAACATGGGTGAGCGATCAAAGCCTTTGCGCAAGACCTCGTGTACTTTTTCGTTGGTGTGTGTAATCCAACAAGACCGCTGTTCTTGTATCGGATCCTTGGTCATATACGAAAAGCTTGTTGGGATTTCATCCCCCTTCTGCTCTTCCATTTTACTGTAATCTAAACTTCGGCCATCCACGCGCGGTGGCGTTCCCGTCTTCATACGGCCGGACTCAAAGCCAAGCGCAACTAACTGTTCGGTAATTCCTTTGGCCATGGGTTCAGCCATGCGACCCCCACCAAAATTCTTCTCGCCTATGTGAATCAAGCCATTTAAAAATGTTCCATTTGTCAGCACAACAGTGGGCGCAAAATACTTCATCCCCATCCGCGTAACCACCCCCTTCACTTCCTGATTTTCAACAATCAGCTCTTCCACAGAATCCTGCCAAAAGTCGACATTCAAATTCCGCTCCAACGCCCAGCGCCATTCCTCGGCAAACTTCGCTCGGTCCGACTGGCATCTTGGCGACCACATGGCAGGACCTTTCGAACGATTCAACATCCGAAATTGGATCATCGTCTTATCCGAAATAATTCCAGACATCCCACCTAACGCATCGATCTCGCGAACGATCTGTCCCTTCGCCACACCACCCATCGCTGGGTTGCAAGACATCTGGGCAATGGTCTGCATGTTCATGGTGACCAATAAAACTTTGGACCCCATTTGAGCAGCCGCATGCGCAGCCTCACAGCCTGCATGTCCCGCCCCTACCACGATTACATCGTATGAATTTTGCATATCTTTTTTTGTTTCACGTGGAACGATTTCTGTTTTCGACTCATCGCGTTTCACGTGGAACGTATTAATTTCGTTTGGCTAAATAGTAATCTTCCTTCTCGGTCATTAAGGATTTGTCGGCCTTTGCCTTGTCTTTATATCCACACAAATGAAGCAAGCCATGTACCATGACCCGTTGCAATTCGCTGTCGGCCGTATTCAATTTTGCTCCATTTTCAAGTACGCGTTCGTGTGAAATAAAGATATCTCCTTCGATTAGATTTGGGCTTTCTGAATTATCAAAGGTGACAATATCGGTCAACGTGTCGTGCCGCAAATAATCCTGATTGATCTTAAGCAGGTATTC
>JAIXRT010000175.1 GCA_027485075.1 Cytophagaceae bacterium | reverse complement strand
GGCCAACTCCAAATTCATTTTGAAGATGGTTCCGTGGGTTGGTACGAAGCGGGTTGGGGCCCAATGATCTCACAAACAGCTTACTTTGTTAAGGACGTTTTCGGACCCAAAGGTTCCGTATCCATTGTCGCCCAAAACGCGAGTGGTGAGGGAAAATCGGATTCCGTAGAATCCCATACCAAAACCGAATCACTACGTGTGCACCATGCTGATATTAATGCAGAAAATGAGTTCACCCGCGCAGATGAATGGATTAATCTAACCGATGAACCAGATCACCAAGGATTATGTGATCGCGAGCAGGCCTATTTCTTACATGCCATTCAGGACAATGTGGACTTAACTGACCACGTCGAAGACGCGGTAAACAGCTTACGAATCGCGTTCGCTTGTGATGAGTCTGTTAGGACGGGGAAGATGGTGGTGCTGTAAGTAGTCATCAGTAGCTAGTCGCTAGTCCAAAGGGAAAAAGTCCGAAGTCCGTAGGAAAAGGGTTGAAAGCTAATGGCTTTAAACATTATTCTACAGACTTCGGACTTTTTACTTTTCCCCTCCGGACTTCGGACTAATTCCCTCCGGACTTCGGACTAATTCCCTCCGGACTTATTTCTTTTCCCCTCCGGACTACCTGCCTCCGGACTGACGACTAGCGACTAGTGACTAGCGACTTATTTCTGACGACTAGTGACTGATGACTATTTCAAATACGTCGCCAACCAATTCCCCACCTCCTGATAATGAAACTTCGAATTATCCGGATTGAGGATCCAATGATTCTCGCCTGGGAAAACAATCAGTTTACTTGGGATTTGTAAACGCTGGTGGATGCTCCAGTTTTCCAAGGTATTGTTGATCGGTACACGGAAGTCATTTTCCCCTACGGTCAACAACATTGGCGTTTTGAAATTAGCTGCAAAGCGCATTGGATTTTGTTCCTTCCAAGTTTTGGTAGGTACCCAAGGTGCGCCGCCATTCATTAATTCACGCCCCCAAATCACATCAGATGTTCCCCATTGTGATTCTGAGTTTACCAATCCCGCGTGCGAAATCAGGCATTTGAAATGCGAGGTAGTCGCCTGCATCCAGTTGGCCAAATGCCCGCCATACGAAGCTCCACCCGCTGCTTGACGTGACGCATCAATAAACGGATAGCGTTTCATCGCATCTGCCGCAGCTTCCAAAATCTCATTTCCCGGTCCTTTAAACGGATCGAACTGAATGTCTTGTGCAAACTTTTCGCCATAGCCCACAGAACCTGTGTAATCCGTCATCACGATCACATAGCCTGGTGCGGCAAAAATATAGGGATTCCAACGGTAGCCAAAAACATCTTTAAATGAGCTGGCTGGTCCGCCGTGCATCAACACAAATAGTGGGTATTTTTTACTTGGATCAAATCCTGCTGGACGCAACATAACGCTGCGAATCATTTTTCCTCGCGATGATTTCGTCCAAAAAACCTCCGGTTGCGGTAAATCTAACGTAGCCAAAACCGAATCATTCGCTTTGGAAATTCCAATGCGTTTTCCACCTATATAAGTAAATACTTCGGCAGGAGCAGCAAGGTGCTGATACTGAAAAGCCATCACCCCATTAGCTACTGATAATCCAGCCACGGAGCCTGATTCGCCTCCCAAAACAGGCTTAATATCACCTGTTTCAATCGATATTTCAATCGCCCGGTCGACACCTTTATCTTCTATACTAGCAAAAATAGATCCGCCAGCTACATGCATATCATTGATTGGGCGATCTAAGCCTTGTGCTAATTCCGTCCGGCCCGTCATTGCCGGCCATGCAAATCGATATACGTGCTCCAAATAATAAATCTTTGTCCCATTGGTATGTCCCGTCGCTAACACATATTTCCCATCCTCTGAAAATTGAACTTGGCCATAGTCAGTCGTTTCGTCACTGATTAAATGCGCCTCGCCACCAGTGACAGGTAGTGAATAAAGATGTGAAGTTGCCGACTGGTAAGCAGATGTATTGTAATCAGTAGTTGCTGAAAACACGATCGAAGAGCCGTCTGGAGAAATGTCAAAGGAGCCTAATTGAAACCCTTTGGATTCCACCAAGCTTACCTGAGAGAATATATTTTTAGCGGCAGGCTTGCTTGCGGTAAGATCCATCACAAAGATGTGTGACTGCTTTTCATCTAACCAACTGTCCCAATAACGAATTGGGAAAGAGGTATATACCCGAGCCTTCGTTTTGATTTTCTTTTTATCCTCCGCCATTTTCTTGCTGAGCGAATCCGTGAACGCTGTTGGGTATACGCGCGATGTAAATGCAATCAAGCGGCCATCCGAACTAATTTTAGCTCCCGAAACGCCCGTGGACAAATTTGTCAATCGTTGTGCTTCACCCCCAAAATCAAGATTCAAACGGTAGAGTTGGGCTACTTCATCGCCTTCACGTTTAGCAGAAAAGAAGATTTGATTAGCGGTTGGGTGCCAGAAATAGCCTTCTTCACCGCCTTTGGTATTTGTTATTTTACGAGGTTCCGTAGATCCGTCGGCAGGCGCTAGCCACAAATCCGAGGTTTGTTCTTCGAGATTGTAAGACGTTTCGGTCCGACTGAACACGACCCATTTTCCAGAAGGACTTAGGGCAGGTGCACCGATTTTTTTAAGCATCCACATGCGCTCATGCGTCATGGCTGGTTTTTGCCCAAACGCGGTAAATCCACAGGCAAATAGAATAATTAGGAGAATTTTTTTCATAGAAAACATTTAGCTGCGTAAATTAGTTGAATATTCTTCATCATTAAAATCTTATGAAAAAAAAATACGCATTACTTAGTTTGGCGTTAACCTTGGGAATAGGAACTCTAAACGCACAAACGCCGGCCAAATTCATTGACCGGTCAAACATGAATCTTTCGGTTAAACCGGGAGATGATTTCGCTCAATATGCAAATGGAAATTGGGTGATAAAAAATCCAATACCAGCCAAAGAAACTCGCTGGGGCACATTTAATCAATTACGTGATTTTAATATCAATGCAGTAAAATCCATCTTAGATGAAACGCTTACATCAAAAGCTGCTGCAGGAACCGTAGAACGACGCGTAGCTGATTTCTATGCAGCAGCGATGGACAGTTTGACGATTGAAAAACTTGGTTTTTCACCTATTCAGGCTGATTTAAATCAAATCAATGCCATTCAATTTAAGTCTCAGATCATCACGGAAATAGCTCGAATGCGCAAGACCGGTGCAGGTTCTCCCCTATTTGGTTTCTACGTAGGTCAAGACCGCAAGCAAGTGGACAAAATGGTTCCACAGTTGGGCCAAGG
>JAIXRT010000037.1 GCA_027485075.1 Cytophagaceae bacterium | reverse complement strand
GCAGATATCGTGGGTAACATCGGAATAAGATTTTCCACCAGTAACTAGTTTCTCTCTTATGGGTGATACAACGTGCGACATATTTTTATTTACTGTTTTACGATTAAAAAATTATGCTTTTTTAGCATCCTTGTTACGAACTTTTTTCAAGTAAGAGATATTTGGTTTCACGTTAATCTCTTCGATTACGTGGAACGCGCGTCCCTCTTTCTCAACTAATAACAATTTAGAGATCTCCGATGCTGGATCGTTCATATCTCCAAAAGTAATTGCATTCGTTGGGCAAGATTGCGCACAAGCTACTTGAATTTCACCATCTACTGGACGGCGCTTTTCTTTCTTCGCTGTCAACTTACCTTCTTGGATACGTTGAACGCACATAGAACATTTTTCCATCACCCCACGTGAACGAACAGTTACGTCTGGGTTAATCACCATACGACCTAAATCGTTGTTGAAGTGGAAATCAAAATCGTCTGTTTGGAAATAACGGAACCAGTTGAAACGACGTACTTTGTATGGACAGTTGTTTGCGCAATAACGTGTACCGATACAACGGTTATACGTCATTTGGTTCAAACCTTCTGTCGAGTGAGTTGTTGCCAAAACAGGACAAACAGTCTCGCAAGGAGCATTGTTACAGTGTTGACATAACATCGGTTGGAAAATTACTTCCGGATTATCCGAAGCTACTTCCAAACCTTTCAAATCTTCAACTTCAGCATCTGATGAGTAATACCGGTCGATACGCATCCAGTGCATTTCACGACGGTTAATTACCTCTTGACGACCTACAACCGGAACGTTGTTTTCAGCCGAGCATGAAATCACGCAAGCTGAACATCCTGTACAAGTATTCAAATCGATCACCATACCCCACGCGTGGTTATTGTATTCGTGACCATTCCATAATGTTAAATCAGTTGCGTCTTTTTCGCCTTCTGAAGTTTTTACACGTGGTGTAAAGCTTCCAGCTTTCGCATTCTTAACAAAATCAGCTAAAACGGTTTCTTGAACAACCGCCTCACGCGCCATTACTGTGTTGTGAGTTTGCGTTTGAGCGATTTCTTTAGTCTCACCTGTTGGTGCTACCGAAACCCCTTGTGTACAAATTCCTACACATGCGCCATTAATTTCAGAGATAAATGGATACGCATTTACACCCACGCCATCAGCAGATTTACCTGCTTTCGTGCGGCCATATCCAATGGCAATTGCAACCGTGTCTTTTGCTTGGCCTGGTTGAACTAACACAGGTAAAGTCACTTCGTATCCTTTAGCGCCTACTTTAACTAAGTCGCCTTGCTTCAAATTCAATTTCGTAGCCGTTGGCTGCGAGATGGATGCGTAATTGTCCCAACAAGCCTTTGAAACTGGCTCAGGGAATTCTTGCAACCATGGGTTGTTTGCTTGAGAACCTGTTCCTAAACCAACTTTCTCATATACTGCGATTTCTAAGCCAGTAGATGATGCTGTGTAAGATTTGCTGATCGCAGAGGCAGCTGAAGCTACATCAACAGATGGGCTAGCTGCAGAGATTGATCCTGCATTTGGTTCAAATACGCCATTGTGTAATGCTGAGTTCCAAGCAACTTTTCCACCTTTCAAGATGGTGCTTTCCCAATTGCGCTCTAAATACGCTTGGTAATCACTTGCTAAGCCAGCCCAAGTTAAGAAACTTGATTGTGCTTGACGCGTTTTAAAAATGGTTGAAATTGCAGGCTGTGTTAATGAATAGAAACCAGCTTTTGGTTCTGCATCATTCCATGATTCTAAGTAATGAGAATCTGGTGCAATGAATTGACATAACGAAGCTGTCTCGTCTGCACGATCATTGGTTGCTAAACTAAGTTCCACTTTCGGTAAAGCTGCTGCTAAAGCGGCTCCCATCGGGTGGTTGTAAACTGGGTTTGCATTGTAAACAATAACAGCGCTAATTTTACCAGCACCAGCCTCTTTGATGAAATTAGCCATCGCCATGTCATTACCTTGACGGTAATTCATTGGGATTGCTGTATTTAATGTGGTGCCATAAGCGCCAACTAACGCGTTAGTCGCGGCAACGATTTTTTGAACTTCTGGGTCATTTGATCCAGCAACTACGATCGAAGCGCCTTTTGAAGCAACTAAGTCTTTTGCAGCTTTATCTAAATGATCAATTTTAACTGAACCACCTGCCGCAGATGCTGCGCCTGTTAATTTAGCAACCGCATTGTAAAGTGCAACAGCTACCAAACCTTCTTGCGATGGCTTGTAGGTAGCACGGTAATCTGCATTCGCACCTGTATTTGAAAGAATTGTTTCAAATTGGTAGTGACGAGACATTTCTTTTTTACCACCTTTTTCCGAACTAACGCGACGAGTTAACGCCCATTGTGCGGCAAATTCAGTTGGCGCAATCCAGGAACCTAAGAAATCAGCTCCTAACGAAACGATTGTTTTCGCTTTGCTGAAATCAATGCTAGGCAGGATACCTCCATGAGCTTGCGTTAAACCGTAAGCGGGATTGGCATCGTATGAAATGTGTTGGGTTGTTGGGTATTTCGCAGCAAATTCAGCGATTACCTTTTTGGTAGTTGGAGAAAGAATCGTGTTTGAAATGATTCTGATTTGACCTCCTTTGGCAGCTACAGCAGCTAATTTTGCTGTAAACTCTTTATCTAACGATGCCCAATCAGTTGCTTTGCCAGCTGCTTGAGGTCCTTTTAATTTTTCATTATCATAAAGACTCAAAACAGATGCATGTGCACGGCCTGAAAGAGTTCCTTTTGAAACCGATGATAATTTGTTACCCTCGATTTTGATCGGACGACCTTCACGTGTTTTCACCAAGATCGAAGCGTAATCGCCTCCGTCCGTATAAGTCGACGCGTACCAGTTGGCAATCGTAGGCTCTACATCTTCTGGTTTGTTCAAGTAAGGAATCGTTTTCTTAACTGGGGCTTCGCAAGCAGCTAATGAAACGGCTGCAACACCGAATCCTAGCATTTTAAGAAAATCACGACGATGAGTTCCTGATCCATCTACTAAGGCATCGCCTTTTGAATCATTTTCGGATGGCATATTGCCAAACTCATTGTGGACATTTTTGACAAACGATGGTTCATTGGTTAACTCCTCAATCCCTTTCCAATACCTCTTGTTCGAATTTTCCATATAATCTTTCTTATTCAGACTAATTTTGAATCTATTGTATACCTATTAATAATGGCACTTAGAACACTCTAAACCACCTATGTTTTGCACTTTTAATGGAGTCTTGCTATCCTTATTATGAATTTCAACTAATTTATCATAGTAAGCATTCCCCTTCGCGTTAACGTCTGTTTGACGGTGGCAATCGATACACCATCCCATTGTCAACGAAGAACGTTGCTCAACAACTTCCATCTTCTCAATTTCTCCGTGGCAGTTTTTGCACTCTAATCCACCTACGTTTGTATGTTGCGAGTGGTTGAAGTATGCCAAATCCGGCAAGTTGTGTACGCGAACCCATTGGATAGGCTCATCATTTTCCAATGCCGTATAAATTTTTTGAATTTCTGGAGATTCACGCTTAATGGCGTTGTGGCAGTTCATACAAATGTTTGCTGATGGCACGTTACCTCCTTTTCCTGAATACACACCTGTGTGGCAGTAGTTACAGTTGATTTGATATTGACCTGCGTGTAATTTGTGTGAAAATTTAATCGGTTGCTCCGGAGCATATCCTTGGTGGATACCTACACCATAAGCAGCATCAATAGTCGCTTTGCCACCTAATAATAAGGCTAACACTAAAATACCGGTCTTAACTGCTGAATTAGCTGCTAATTCTTTTAGGTTGGCCGAAATACGTTGCATCAATGGAGTCTCTGCTGCAGCAGCTGGGTCTTGCGTAATTTTACCTAGCGTATTGACAATCGAAAGTAACGCGATCAATACCAATACCATGATGATCAAAAGACCTAATAGCAAAACTTCCATCATGCCACCTGAACTTTGAGCTGCGGGTGCTGCGGCTCCTTCTGCCGGAGCAGCTCCAGCTGCTGGTGCTGCTGCAGGTGCAGCATTCGATGCATCGATGTAGGCGATGATGCCTTTGATTTGATCTTCAGAGAAATTCGGATAAGGTGTCATAGCAGCCTTATTGAACTTATTATATAAATCGTTTGCATACTTATCGCCAGAAGCGATAACAGCTTGCGGATTGTGCACCCACTTAACGATCCATTCAATCGGGCGACGCTCACTAATTCCCTTCAGTCCTGGTCCTACTAGAACCTCATCTGTAGATGCGTGACATGCCGCACAGTTGTTTTTAAACAGTGTTTCACCTTCCGCTGCATCTTGTGCAAACGTTGCTGTAGTCGCAGCAATTAGGAATAAGAAGGAAAATAGAAACTTAACGAGAGTTATTTTTTTGGATAACATAAATATTGGTTTTTCTCATTTTAATTCAGTGCGCAAAACTACAATCCGAATTTTTAGGAAACAATTAATTGCACATTCATTTTTTGTATTTTTTTTATGAAATTAATTATTTAGAATTTTTCAAAACAAGGCCTCCAGATTAAATTGAACTATTTTTAGAATATTTTGTAATTTAGAAATGGGCAAAAAAAAACCTTCCGGAAGGGAAGGTTTTGGAGGTTTCGAGCGGATTCGAACCGCTGTAGAAGGTTTTGCAGACCTCTGCCTAGCCACTCGGCCACGAAACCATTTAATTGGGATGCGAATTTAGCTTTTTTTTAGATAGGAGCAAGGGGAAGCGAAAAAAATAGTATCTAGTCGCTAGTCGCTGGTCATCAGTTCTAGCCTACCTCTTAATTCTCACTTCTAACTTAATGTAAATATGGTTATCTCCGGTGGCATCCCTACACGTCCTGGATATCCCAAGTACCCAAAGCCCCGATTCACATAGAGTTGTTGCCCATCCTCCTCATACAATCCAGCCCATTGTTTATATATGTATTTAGCTGGTGACCATTTTTCAAACCCAGGTATTTGTACACCAAACTGTGCCCCATGCGTATGTCCAGCAAAGGCTACATCGATGGATTTAAATTTAGCATTTTTTGTTACCTCAGCATTCCAATGCGTCGGATCGTGGGATAATAATAATTTGGTAGAAGCGTCCTCCGTTCCCTTATATGCATTGGATAAATTGCCATACCAAGGGAACCGACCGATACCTATATTTTGCACACCTATGATGGCCAACTGTTCACCAGATTCCGTAATGATGTGATTTTCATCCATCAGTAGATTCCAACCCATCAATTCGTGGGCTTTCATTAAATCAGTCAGGTTTTTCTTTTTAGCCTCCGGGTTTTTCCACTTGACATAATCACCATAATCGTGATTCCCTAACGTACTGAAAACGCCATAAGGCGCTTTGATTTTCGAAAACATACCGAAATAATCCGTCACTTCCTTCGCTTCATTATTGACCAAATCGCCTGTAAAAAATGCGAGGTCGGGTTTTTCGCGCATCAACAAATCCACACCTCCCTGAACGGCTGTCTTATTAAAAAAACTTCCTGAATGGATGTCTGAAACCTGAGCAATGCGCATGCCCCTAAACTCTTTGGGCAGTTTGGGGATCTTTAAACTAACTTTTTCAATGCGGTAATCATGTGCCCCAGATAAAATACCAAAGGCAAATGTAGCTGCCGGTACTGCTCCTACGGCTAGTGCTGCTTGGGAAAGGAATTCATGCCGACTAATCGCGCTCGGATCTTTTTTGCGAATCTTGTTAGTGCCCCAGCGGAAAAAGCGGGTGACGTCTTCCAACACTAAAAAGATGATAATTGATAATTTGGTAAAAACCGATATCATGACGATTGACATGAATATGAGGCGAATCTCATTTTTCCATGCATGCAAAGGCAACATGTTGTAAGAAATAATCCCTAGAATAATAAAGGCTGTAAATCCCCAGAAGACAAATTTAGCCGTTTGTTGCGTGCGAGTACTCGTTTTTTTGAAGGCAGTCTTCACCGCCATCCACACATAATAATCCAACGAAATAAGCACTAAAGTGATAAAAGGCACAAAAAACATTTTATTCATAGGTTCTAAACTATCTTTGCGATTCAATTGTTCCAAAGGTGCAAAATTATATGAAAAAGAAGATAAGTATTTACGGAGGCGGTTGGGTAGGCGCACCATTGGCATTTAAACTAGCTCTAGCGGATTTTGACGTAACGGTTTCAGCATCTCAAGTCCATGCACAAGCTAAACATCCCCATGTACATGTGGTGGATTTTCGTGCAAACGAGGAGACAACGGAAGGCGATTGGGCGCAAATGAATCAATCAGCGATTCAAATCTGGGCTATTCCTCCCCGTCGTAAGAAGAATTCAGAGGAACAATATTTGCGAATCTTGCACGATTGGGTAAGTGTTCTTGATCCAAAAAAGGTCGAAAAGATTATCTTTTTGTCTTCCACGTCCGTCTATGCAAACGTTTCAGCCATCGTAGATGAAACCGCCGAAATCAATTCCACCACATTAATGGCCCAAGCCGAAGCAATCGTTTCAGCATCGCCAATTAAATCAATTATCCTTCGTTTAGGAGGATTAATGGGCGGTGATCGTTTTGTGGCTAAATATTTTTCCAATAAACGAAATGATGGAGCTAATTGTCCAGTCAATTATGTACATAAAGATGACGTTGTCAATCTGATAGCGCTGACAACAGAGAAAATCAAATCCGGAGTTTATAACATTGTTGCTCCAGAACACCCAACCAAGCAAGACGTGGGGATGAATGATTGCGAAAAACGCGGTATGAATCCAGGGTATTGGGATTCAAGCCAGCCATGTTTAGGGGGGAAAATTGTATCAGGAGATAAAATTGTTGAGGAACTGAGCTACGAATTTAAGTGGCCTGACCCGATGGAGTTTTAAATTTTTCATCACGGTCTCACACCTCTCACCTCTTACTTCTTACTTCTTACCTCTTACTTCTAACCTCTCAATTCGCTCACCGCAAGCCAGGCCATTAACCCTGGCCCAACCGCCAACGCTTTTTCATCTATGTCAAAGGTGGGCGTATG
>JAIXRT010000106.1 GCA_027485075.1 Cytophagaceae bacterium | reverse complement strand
TCTGTTTAATTGAATCTTCAAAATTATTACATTTACTTATGCCAAGAAAGCTATTTCTGCTGTGCTAGGCTGTTTATTTTACGATATGCTACGATTTACCCGTTATTTATTTTTGTTTTTGGCCTGCTTTGGCCTATCGCCTAATTTGAATTCCCAATCTAATATGCCTGCCGCTACGAATCCTTCCGCTAAATTTATTGTGTACCAAATGATGTTTCACCTGTGGGGAAACACCAATACAAATTTGGTTCGCAATGGATCGGCTCAACAAAATGGAGTGACCAAATTCAAGGATATCTCATCCAAAGCATTAAAGGCTCTTAAAGCAAAAGGTATTACGCATGTGTATGCAACGGGTTTGATCGAACATGCGACCATGGAGGATTTGACAGCATTTGGTTCGCCTTTAGATCATCCATCTGTGGTGAAAGGTCGGGCAGGTTCCCCATTCGCCATCAAGGATTACTATGATGTAAATCCATTTTTAGCCGATAATCCAGCGAAACGTATGGATGAATTCAAGGCTATGTTGGCCCGCTTTCATGAAACCGGTATCAAACTGGTCATCGATTTTGTCCCTAATCACTTAGCGAGGCAATATCATTCTGATCAAAAGCCTGCTGGAGTCGTTGATTTTGGTACGCAGGATAACAATCAGGTCTCATTTGCCCCCTCGAATAATTTTTATTATTTACCAGGTACCCAATTTTCAGTGCCTGAAGGCGTTCATCCGCCTGTGCCTGTTACAATTCCATTTACAGAGATTCCTGCCAAAGTATCTGGGAATAATGTGTTTAATTCACAACCTTCCATAAACGATTGGTTTGAAACAGTGAAGTTGAATTATGGGGTAGATTATCAGCATGGTAATACAACACATTTTGATCCAATTCCCGATACATGGCTCAAAATGGTCGATGTATTGAATTATTGGGCAAATTTAGGCGTAGATGGATTTCGGTGTGATATGGCAGAGATGGTGCCAGTCGAGTTTTGGTCGTATGCGATTCCAAAGATTAAAAACAAGCACAAGCAAGTTGTTTTCATCGCAGAGATTTATCAACCTAACTTGTATAAAGACTATATATTTAAAGGTGGATTCGATTATTTATACGACAAAGTAGGTTTGTATGATGGCATTCGACGCTTAATGCAACAAAAGCCAGAGGCAACTACAGCTGATATAACGCGTGTTTGGCAAAACGAATCAGGTGAATTTGCTAAACATATGTTACGGTTTTTAGAGAATCATGATGAACATCGATTGAATACCCCCGCGTTTGCAGCCAATAATTTTTGGTCAACTATTCCTGGAATGGTCGTGACTTCAACGTTACATGATGGTCCATTAATGATTTACATGGGACAAGAGTTTGGTGAAAAAGCGAATGAGATTGAAGGATATAATGAAGCAGATGATCGTAGTTCGATGTTTGATTTCTGGCGTGTAGAAACGCATCAGCGCTGGATGAATGGCGGGAAATTCGATGGTGGTTTACTAACAGAATCGGAGAAGGAGATTGATCAATTTTATCAACAATTATTTAAGAAGGTTCATAGTTCGGAGGCGATCCAACAGGGCGCATTTTTTGATTTACAATATGCGCAGGATGCTACGTATGATGCCAAACATCTGTATTCTTTTTTACGCTATACAGCCAAGGAAAAACTGTTAATTGTGACAAATTTCGATGCGAAGCAAGGGCATGAGTTTACGATTCAGTTGCCAACATTAGCGCTTGACATGATGCAGGTAAAATCATTCAAATTAGTCAAAAACACCTATTTTACACCGCCGAGTACCTCGGAAGCTCCTCGGTTGACAGGAAACAAGATTTATATTCCCGCAAATAGCGCTTTGATATTTAATTTATAAACCATGAAAAAATTAACAAAACCACACTTATCCTTAGGTCAGATTTTTAATATGAGTGTTGGCTTTTTAGGTATTCAATTTGGCTTTGCCTTGCAGAATGGAAATGCCTCACGAATCTTACAAAGTTTTGGTGCGGATGTCGAACAATTATCATGGTTCTGGTTGGCCGCTCCACTAACAGGTATGTTGATTCAACCAATCATCGGTTTTTACTCGGATCGTACGTGGAATGGCTTGGGTCGTCGTAAACCTTTCTTTCTTACGGGTGCCATTTTGGCGGCCTCTGCCCTATTATTTTTTCCACATGCGGGTGCTTTAGCGGGTTATCTGCCTCCGATGATTGTGGGTGCTGGTATTCTGATGATGATGGATGCTTCATTCAATGTGGCCATGGAACCTTTCCGAGCTTTAGTAGCAGATAATTTACCAGAGGAACAAAATACGTTGGGTTTCTCAATTCAGACATTTTTAATTGGAATTGGGGCTGTGGTGGGTTCCTGGTTACCTTATATTTTAGGCGAATGGATGGACGTTTCAAAATTAGCAGAACCCGGTCAAATTCCAGATAATGTACGGTTCTCCTTTTATGTAGGCGCTTTTGTCTTTATCGCAGCTATTATTTGGACGATTGTAGGTACGAAAGAATACTCTCCTGAGGAGCGTGAGGCAATGGGTTTTGAGACGGAAGGAAAAGAGGATACCCTTGTTTCTGTGTTTCGATATATCAAGGAAATGCCTACAACCATGCGTCAGTTGGGTGTTGTTCAGTTTTTCTCTTGGTTTGGTTTGTTTTCGATGTGGGTTTTTTCAACTCCGGCCATTGCCCATCACGTGTATGGATTGGATTTAAATGATCATCAGTCCGCAGGCTATCAGGATGCGGCCAACTGGGTAGGCATTATTTTCGGGGTTTACAGTGGGGTGTCGGCTGTTTATGCTGCCTTTTTGCCTCGTATTGCTACTTTCTTAGGAAATAAAGCTACGCATGCTTTCTCGTTAACGGCTGGTGGTATGGGTTTGATTTCGATCTATTTTATTCAAGATCCTCAAATGCTAATCTTGAGCATGGTGGGTGTAGGTATGGCCTGGGCAAGTATCTTAGCGATGCCATATGCTTTATTGGCAGGTTCTATCCCCATGTCTAAAATGGGGGTTTATATGGGGATTTTCAATTTCTTTATTACGGTTCCACAGATTGTGAATGGAATTATAGGTGGTTCCATTGTTAAGTATTTTTACAATGGAAATGCGATCTATGCGATTGTTATGGCAGGTGTATTTTTTATCGCGGGAGCAATCAGTGTTTTATGGATTCGCGAAAAGTAGTCCTCTTCTTGCTTTGTAGTTTTTATTCAGCGTTGGGTCAAGTCACTCCTGCTTTACGTTTGGCTATTCAAGAAACCCGAAGTAATCATGATTTGACTCGTGTAGGTTTACAGTTTATAGGTAAGCCTTATCGAGCTAATGCCTTGTCTAGTTCCAATCCTGAAGAACTCGTAGCTGATTTAACATCCTTTGATTGTGTAACATTTATTGAAAATTCGTTGGCCTTGGTACATGCTGCGGGCGATGAGTCTGGATATCGTACCGCTTTGGTACATTTTCGCTATGCTGGTGATTCGGTACAATACGAAAAACGATACCATTATTTTTCGGACGCCATGAGGCAGTTGGGTTACCCATTGCTAGGTACGCAAGATATGCTCCAGAAATTACCCAAATCATTTTCATTTTTGAGTAATTACCTAGCTTCGAAACAGCATGGACAAATTAACCTGGCTTTGCTTCGTTCGCGAGAAAGTGAATTGGCAAAAAGAGATTTTTATTTTACGCCAAATGCCCTTGTTGATCGTTTATTGCCCTTATTAGAATCAGGAGATTTGGTAGGATTAGTTTCTAAAAATCCTGCGATAGATTTTTTGCATACCGGAATGGTCTACCGTAAAGATGGAAAAGTATATTTACTGCATGCATCACAAGAGTTTAAGCGCGTGATGGTCAGTAAGCAGACGTTAGGAGATTACTTGAAAACGCACCGACAATTTATTGGTGTTTCGGCATTTAGACCTATTTTTAAGCAATGAAAAAATACAACTTTGATCAGGTAATTGATCGTACGAATACTAGTAGTTTTAAGTGGGATAACGTATCCTACCCTGCTTCAGGGATGTTGCCTATGCCGGTAGCTGATATGGATTTTCCTGTCGCGGATGAAATTTTAGCTACGTTAAACCGAATAACCGATCATGCTGTTTTGGGTTATGCGATTGTCCCTGAATCCCTGAAAGTGGCTTTGCAAGCTAAAATTAGCCGGGATTACGGTTGGGATACCTCATTAGACTGGCAAGTTTGGATTCCGGGTATCGTTCCGGGTATTGCTGCTGCTTGTGCAGCGTTTACAACTCCAGCGGATGGTATATTAACTGCTGTTCCTGTATATCATCCATTTCATTTATTGGCTGGCTGGGTCGATCGACCTTTAATCACGTTTCCGATGGTTCAAGAGGGAAATCGCTGGACTTTTGATTTCGAAGCGTTTGAATTAGCACTAAAAAAAGGCCCCAAAGTATTTCTTTTTTGTAACCCACATAATCCAGGGGGTACGGTATTTAATTCGCAAGAAATTGAGCGGATTCGTACGTTATGTGCCGAATACGATTGCTTGATAGTTTCTGATGAAATTCATGCTGATTTGCAGATTAGTTCACAAACTAAACATCAGTGTATCGCTAGTGATGTTAATTTCTTTGCAACTTCTAAGGCCTACAATACAGCTGGTATAGGTGGTGCCGTGGCGATTATCCCAGATAAAAATATACGCGATGCATTTACAAAAAAGACGTTTGGTTTCTTTCCCATGCTTACTCGACATAGTATTGAGGTGATGGAGACTTCGTTGACGATGTCATCGGATTGGATGGAATCATTGCTACCCTACTTGCGGGCTAATCATGAGTTACTTTTAGACGAAGTGAATGCTTTGCCTGGTTTATCTATGTTACCCTTGGAAGCGACCTATTTAGCTTGGATTGGCTACGATGAAAATCTACATGGTGATTTTCAAAAGCGTTTGTTTGATGCAGGATTACATGTGTTACGGGGAGAACAGTTTAAAGGTGGGGATTTTATACGTTTAAATTTTGCATGTCCACGTGTACAGTTAGAAAGAGCAATTTCAATTATTCAACAAGTGGTACATGCGCATGCTTAAAAGCCTATTATTTCTTGGTCTTTTAACTGCCTTAGGGTTTCTCTTTTGGTTTATCGCTGCGCATGATCAGCAATCAAATGCAGAGGTTAGTCTTGAAGACAATTTAATGGCTAGCGGGTTTGCTGACTCATTAAGACTACAATCTCAGCCCGATTCAAGCGCAACAATCGCTGGGGAGTCCGCGGTCATTAATGCGTTTATTGAAGATTTTGAAGCCAAGGTAGATTCGAATGTTTTTGAAGTTTATAAAAGTAGCCAACTGATATTCTCGAAAAAGATTACTTGGCCGGTGAAGCAAATTTTAGCTTCTGATTTAAATGGGAACCAGTTGCCTGAATTTTGGATCTATGGTCAAAATGCAAGTAAACGAACTCAAATTTTGGCTTTTGAATATGGTTCAGGACATGTTCGTGAGATTTCTTTCCCAACTTTAAAGGGCCGACAAGCCTTTGGGTATGTAGGTGGAGATTCGCTTTATTTTGAAAAGAGTAGTTTAGTACGCTTAGTAAAGTATGCCAATGACCCCTATGCGGATTTTGGTAATGGATATCGGGCATGCTATTATTCCTTTGGCAAAGACCAAAGTTTTATATTAAAAAAGACTTTAGACCTAGAAAATATAACTCATGAGTAATTCAAAATTGCGTTCCCAACAGTGGTTTGGAAAAACTGGAAAAGATGGCTTTATCTACCGTGCGTGGATGAAAAACCAAGGTATACCTGATGATTATTTTCAAGGGAAGCCGGTTATTGGTATTTGCAATACGTGGTCAGAATTGACACCATGTAATGCCCATTTTAGAGAATTAGCTGAATTTGTTAAGAAAGGTGTTATAGAGGCAGGTGGATTTCCAGTGGAATTTCCTGTGATGTCATTGGGTGAAACGTTGATCAAGCCTACGGCCATGTTATATCGCAATTTGGCGAGTATGGACGTGGAAGAGTCTATTCGCGCAAATCCAGTGGATGGTGTTGTCTTAATGTGTGGTTGTGATAAAACCACTCCCTCCCTCGTGATGGGAGCAAGTAGCGTAGATTTACCTACCTTGGTTATCTCAGGTGGGCCGATGATGAAGGGTAAATTTAAAGGCAAGGAAATAGGAACATCGGATGTGTGGCGATTTGCTGAAGCCTATAAACTGGGTGAATTATCTCAAAAGGAATTTATTGAAGCGGAAGCTTGTATGGCACGTACGCCTGGACATTGTGCTGTGATGGGTACGGCTTCGACGATGGCTACGATGGTGGAAGCTTTAGGCTTAAGTTTACCTCAAAATGCGGCTATTCCTGCAGCTGATGTACGTCGCAAGGTTTTGGCGCAGCATTCTGGTCGTCGAATTGTCGAGATGGTCAATGAGGATTTGAAAATGTCCAAGGTTTTAACTCGACAAGCATTTGAAAATGCGATTCGTGTCAATGCGGCTACAGGTGGATCAACGAACTTTGTGATTCACTTGTTGGCCATTGCTGGTCGTATTGGCGTGGATTTGCACTTAGATGATTTTGATAAGTTCTCTTTGAATATTCCATTATTGGCTAATATTCAGCCATCTGGTGAGCATTTCATGGAAGATTTGTATTACGCAGGTGGTTTGCCAGCTTTAATGAATCAAATGAAGGAACATTTGCATACGTCCAGCATAACAGTTAATGGCAAGACTATTGGTGAAAATATTGCGGATACACCTATTTATGATCCTACTATTATTTCGTCATTCGCAGAACCATTCAAGCCTGATTCAGGAATTGCCGTGGTACATGGAAATTTAGCCCCTCAAGGAGCTGTGTTGAAACCTTCAGCTGCCTCTCCTGAATTATTTAAGCATCGTGGGAAAGCGGTCGTTTTTGAAAATATTGAAGATTATCACGCGCGAATTGATTTACCAGACTTGGATATCGATGAAAACTCGGTCATGGTGCTAAAAAATGTAGGTTTGAAAGGATATCCTGGAATGGCTGAAGTTGGCAACATGGGAATACCAAAAAAACTACTTGAAAAAGGGGTAAAAGACATGGTGCGTATTTCTGATGGGCGTATGAGTGGTACGGGTTTCGGAACGGTCATATTGCATGTTTCGCCTGAATCAGCCGCTGGAGGGCCTTTGAATTGGGTTCAAAATGGTGATTACATTTCATTAGATGTGGAAAATCGGTCCATAAATTGGGAAGTTTCTGAGGAAGAATTAGCTGCACGAAAATTAGCCCAACCGTTAGTGCCGCCAACGCATCCGCGCGGATATGTGAGTTTATTCATTGATCATATTGAACAACCTGATAAAGGAGCTGATTTTGATTTCTTAAAGGGTGGTTCTGGATCTGTTGTTACACGAGATTCACATTAATGAAATTATACGTCATCACAGGTGCTGGGCAAGGAATCGGATTTGAGTTAGTTAAACAACTCTTATCGGATGGTCATTACGTTGTTTGGAATGAAATAGATGCCAGTGTCATGGCTGCTACAACCCAGCACTTGAATGAGTTAGGCTTGCATAATCATGTTTGTATTCATGCAGATGCAAGCTCTGAAGCGTTTCTAGCTGAATTGAACGAGGTATTAGATCAATCGACGCATGAGCTTACTGGCGTCGTATGTAATGCTGGAATAACGACATTTGGGGATTTTTGGTCCTACCAGCGTGCTTCCATGGATCAAATCTTGCAAGTGAATCTGGTGGGTACTTTTTTCCTAATTCAATCTCTTTCGAAACGTTTTCGAGAAAAGCAGATTGCGGGTTCTATTGTGGTGATGTCATCTGTTACGGGACATCAAGCGCATCCTGATTTAGCTGCTTATGGTATGACAAAAGCTGCTTTAAATCAATTGGTGAAGAATTTAGTGATCGATTTATCCCCATTCCATATTCGAATCAATTCGGTTTCACCAGGAGCTACAATCACGGAACGTACGCTTAAGAATGCAGAATATCAATCTGATTGGGCTGAAATTACGCCTTTGGGAAAGGCAGCTGATGTTTCGGACATTGCCGCCGCCACCTTATTTTTCTTATCGGATCAAGCTAAACACATTACCGGTCAAACTTTAATTGTTGACGGCGGTTGGACTTCCATCAGTCCTGCTCCTAAACATTAAGCCCACGCTTTTTCTAAAAAATTCAACCAGTTTTGGTGGCAGATTTTTTTAATATCATCTTCCGAGAAACCTCTTTTAGCCAATAGATTAGGAATTTTTTGCAGGTCGGCAATCGTCTCTAAATCATACGGACATTGTTCTTTGCCAAATCCACCATCTAAATCCGTACCCATCCCCACATGATTTGTGTCGCCTGCTAGGTCACAAATATGGCTCAAATGGTCAATCATGGTGTTTAATGTCACTCCCATGGATTTTGGGTTGGATTTCCCTCGTTCCCAATTGGGTACCATCATCCATGCGTCCAATGGCATACCAATCACCGCTCCCCGACGAATTAACTCCTTAAATTGAGCATCTGAGAATTGGCGGTTATGATCCACCAGGGCCCGACAATTATGATGACTTGCCCAAACATGGCCGTCAAAGTGTTCCATTGCTTCATCAAAACTATCGTCACATAAATGCGTGGCATCTAATATAATGTTCAATTCCTGCATTTTTTGCAGTAATTCACGCCCTTTTGGACCGATACCTCCCGTGGCATTTGTTCCTTGTGCATATCTCCCAGGTCCGTAATGTGCTGGTCCTAAGGCTCGTAATCCTGCTTCGTGGGCTATTTCTAAATATTCCAAAGACACAATGGAATCCGCTCCTTCTAAACTTAGGATATATCCAATGGTATGTTGATCCGTTGGCCACGTCTCTAAATGGGTATATAATTCGGGTAAATTTAGGATCGGACGCAGATCATTACTTTTCTCCAATGCTTTATAATACGCCAATTGGCCTTGTGTCTGAGCCCAAGCTTGTTCGGGTGAGTTCCAACCAGTTAGTGAAGAGTTTCGATCAACATACCTTGCAATTTGTGTAGCTACGACTAATCCGATGTTGCCTTTGCGTAATACTTCTAAGGAAACTGTGGCTAATCCACGATCTGGTTTATCTGATAAGTGTTTTTCACGGTCATTGATCTCTTGAATGGAGGATCGTAAATCGCGATTCCACTCTAAAGCATTCATGCTCAAATCTAGATGTGCGTCTACTATAAACATCTTAAATCGTTAGTTTACGGTCTCTAGCTAAGACCTTCCAAGTGGATCCGTCGGTAACTTGTAGTGATTGATGCAAGGCAACCGTTGGGCATATATGGTATGGATACATGTGAATTACTTCGCCGATAGCATAGCTAGAATTATCTCCCACTTCCACAATTCCGTGTTCTTCACTTTGGCTGAGTAATTTCCAATCGGGATGATTGATGAAGGAAAGCCGATTTTCAATCGAATTTTCAGGGGCTACAGATTTATGCCCCACATCGATGCAAATGGTATGATTAGTAGGCTTTGATATAATTCTGCCAATTACTTGTACGGCTAATTGTACACTTTCTTGAGGATACAATTTTGCATAGCCGGTATCGAAGAATACAAATGTACCTGGACTACAAACGAATTTTGGATTCTGATGATGCACTAAAAAACTTGGCGTTCCACCTACAACCAATTCTAAGTTGGAATCCAATTGATTAACTAAGTCAAAAAAGTGCTCAAAATCCTTCTCAACATGTTTTTTGCGGTCTTCAATATTCGCATCACGAATGTGACCGTCGTATGCGTGAAGGCCTACTAATTGCAAGTTCTCTAATTGTTGGATGTGTTGAATTAGCGGTAATGCTTCCTCTGGGAGTATACCTGTCCGATTCATGCCCATGTTTAAATCGACGAAGACTTTTTGATTTTCACAGACTTCCGCCAACTTCGATGCAGCTACTCGGTCGTCTAAAAGGCATGAAAATGAGGTTTTGGGGTATTTTTTTTGAAGTTCTATGAATCGGGTGAGCGTTGTGCCTGTTGGTTGCATGGATAACAACACATCTGGTGCCTCATCTAACGCTAATAATTCAGCTTCAGCGATGGTTGCAGCTTTGAATTTGTAGATACCCGCTGCTAAAAGCATTTGATTTACTTCACGGGTTTTATGCGTTTTTATATGCGGTCGGAGGCGATGTGGATTATTATCCACTTGTTTCAAAATCCAAGCTATATTGGCTTGCACGATTTTGGGATCTACGAGTAATCCAGGACTAACTAAATCGCGTTCTTGAATCATAGGGCACGATCTAAGTGAACATATCCACCGTCCACATGGATTAATTGTCCTGTGGTATGACTTGATTTAGGTGACAATAAGAAAGCGACCATTGCTCCTAACTCATCTGCCGTAGTCATTCGTTGGCCTAAAGGAATCTTAGACTCAATTTCAGCTAATTTTTCTTTCGGGTTTGGCAAGGTTTGAATCCACTTTTCGTATAGTGGCGTATAGCATTCGGCTACGATTACCGCATTCACTCGAATGTTAAATGGCAATAGTTCTACGGCCCATTCACGTGTCAAAGCGTTTCTTCCACCATTTGCAGCAGCATAAGCTGACGTTCCCCCTTGGCCCGTTTCAGCAGTTTTGGAACCGATATTTACGATAGCACCTTTTGAAAGTTTCAGGTAAGGTAAACAAGCTTGTGCAAGCAGATAATAATGAACAAGATTCGCATGTAGCGATTGCATAAAACGCTCATAAGTGCCATTTTCGAGTCCTACCCCATCATTAACCCCCGCATTATTCACTAGTCCATCTATTCTGCCAAACATTTTTACAATGTCCTCTACCACACGTGTACATTCTTCAGGTCGAGTTAGTTCAGCTACAAATGAAAAAGCTTGTCCCCCTGTGGCTTGGATGATGCTGATGCAAGCTTGGTTATCGGCTTCGTTACGGCCAACAATAACAACCATCGCAGATTCTAAGCCTAAGGCTTGACTGATTCCTGCGCCTATTCCCTTGGCGCCACCGGTTACAATGATTACTTTTTCTTTGAGTCCTAGATTCATATTAGTCTAATGCGTAAAAGTTGATGCAATTCGATTGATTCATTTTTTCTTGTTCCGACTTGCTTAGCGATTGAATTTGAGACGTGTAAACTTCAATCCACGTATCTAATTCAGCGGCTACTTTAACCACAGGATAATCTGTACCAAACATCAATCGATTTGGTCCAAATACGGCTAATGCGGTATCCACTACTTCTTTAATTTGATCCTTGGTCCAAGTTTGCCAATTGGCTTCGGTTACTAAACCGGATATTTTGGCAGATACATGATCTAGTGATTTAAAGGCTTGTAATTCTTTTTTCCAAATGCCTAAATCACCTGATTTAATAGGTGGTTTTGCCAAATGGTCTAATACGATTTTCTGTTCAAGACTTTGACAAAATTCAATTCCAGACTTCAATTGATGTGGTAAAATCAGTAAATCATAGGTATAATCGAAGGCATCTAGCGAACGAATACCTTTTAAAAATGCTGGTCTTTTAAGAAAATCAGCATCTTTTTCACCTTGAACGATGTGGCGAAAACCTTTTAGGGTTTCAAATTGTGAGAAATAGGCAAGTCTGTCTTCTATATCTGATTGTTGCAAATCTACCCAGCCTACTACCCCGCGTATAAAATCTGATTGCTCGGCTAAAGCAAGTAGAAACAAGGTTTCTTCTTCTGATGATGCCGCTTGTACTGCTACACAACTTTGAATTCCTTTTGAACGAAATGTATCTTCATCAGGATAGAAATCAGCGCGAATAACAGACATTTCTGGTGTTATCCAGGCGTCTCGTTCTTCATCATAGTTCCAGAAATGCTGATGGGAATCAATCATTTTGAATATGCTACAGCTGTCTGTTTTTGTTCTCCTAAACCTTCCATTCCTAAAGTTACTACGTCACCAGCTTGTAAATAAATAGGTGGTTTGAAACCCAATCCTACACCATGTGGTGTCCCCGTAGAAATTACATCACCCGGTAAAAGGGTCATGAATTGGGAAATATAGGATACTACTTGTGGAACGTTAAAGATTAACTGATCTGTGTTCGATGTTTGAAAACGCTTTCCATTTACATCGAGCCACATGTTTAAATTATGTACATCTTTTATCTCCTCTTTCGTAACTAAAACAGGTCCTAAAGGTGCGAATGTGTCACAACCCTTTCCTTTGGACCAGTTACCACCGCGTTCCAATTGGTATTCGCGTTCTGAATAATCATTATGTAAACAATAGCCAGCTACATAATCATAGGCATCAGATTCTGAAACATATTGGGCTTTTTTGCCAATAACGATAGCTAATTCCACTTCCCAATCGGTTTTGGTAGATCCCTTCGGAATAACTACAGGATCGAATGGACCACTCAGGGCCGTTGTTGACTTAAAGAAAAGTATGGGCTCCGTTGGGATTTCTGCACCTGTTTCACGCGCATGATCTGCATAGTTCAATCCCACGCAGATAATTTTGGATGGTCTGGCGACACATGAACCAATACGCTTAGGTGATTTGATTTCAGGTAAATCTGTAGAGGCGACTATTTTTGCTAGTTGGGTTAAACCATCTGCAGCAAAAAATGCTTCATTATAATCTTGAACATGTGCTGATACATCTAAATAGCGACCATCGATGAGTATCGCTGGTTTTTCTTGTTCAAATTCTCCTATTCTTACTAATTGCATCGACTATAAATTTTTGATTGTTGCCCACATAGTTTCAGCTAAAAACTGATTTCCTGCCTCGTTTAAGTGTACGCGATCTGTAGTTAAAATTCCAGATGCTTTATTCTCAATATTATTTTTCTCCTCGTAGCTTAAAAATGCTTTACGTAAATCGATTAATTTACATTGATTATCTGTGGCAATTTTACGAATGACATTGGAATACGAATTTAGGTCACCGTCATTCTCATTTGTTGCATCGAACTTCTCGCCAATGACCGTTGGCGTACATATAACTACTTGAATATTAGCTTTTTGTAACCTTTTGATTAAAGCTGTATAGAATCTTTCAAACTTGTCTGGATCTGTCCCTGTACGCGAGGTTGTTTTATGCCAAACGTCATTAATTCCTACATATATGATGACAATATTTGGTTTTTTAGCAATGACATCTTCTTCGTGTCGCAGGTATAAATCATAGATTTTATTGCCTCCAATTCCCGCTCCGATAAGTTCGTATTTACTGGCTAGGCCTTGTGCACCGAGCATTTCAGCCATTTTGGTAATGTAACCTGTTTTGTTAACCCCTGCTTGTGTGATCGAATCACCAAAAAACACGATACGTGTAGGATTTTCTAATGTTTTGTATGAGCTAAGGCTCATGCAGATTAAACAAATGATGCTTAAAATTTTCGTTTTCATAGGTTTTAATTGTTTAGATAAATGAATCCACCGTCGATTGGATAATCACATCCTGTGATGAATGCGGCTTCATCTGAGCATAAATATAAGGCTAAATTGGCAATTTCATCAGGTTTAGCCATGCGACCTAATGGCTGTGTTTTTGATAATTTTTCGAACATTTCTGCTTGATTGTCTGGATAGTTTTTGGCGATGAATCCATCCACAAATGGTGTATGGACGCGTCCTGGTGATATGCAATTGCATCGAATGCCTTGATTGATATAATCTTTTGCTATGGATTGCGTCATAGATTTAATTGCTCCTTTGGTCATCGAGTATCCAAAACGATCTGGAATACCAACTGACGCTGCGACTGAGGCCATGTTTAGAATGACACCTGATTTTTGTTTCACCATGTTTGGGATAAAAGCGTACATGCAATGATATGCGCCCTTTACATTTACATCAAAAATTCGTTGGAAGTCGGCAGGACTCGTTTTTTCTAAATTACCAATCTGTGGAATACCAGCATTATTGACTAATATATCAATTGAAGTCAATCGCATGGCAATTTGCTCCACCATTTCAAGGTCGGTAATATCTGCTTGATGAAAGTTGATTTTATCAGGCAAAGGTTCAGCCGGTTTATGTAAATCAATTACATGCACTTCCGCACCTTGTTGCAAGAATGTTAAGGCAATCGATTTACCAATTCCCGAGCATCCTCCGGTGACAACCACTTTTTTACCTTTTAATGAAAATAGCATAGTTTATTTGTTTAGTCGCTAGTTGTCAGTCACCAGTCACCAGTCACCAGTCGCTAGTCTCTAGTCGTCTGTTATTTTTAATTTACTTCTCACCTCTTACTTCTCACCTCTTACTTCTCACCTCTTACCTCTGACGCGTCTGACGTCTAAAGCGATACCCCTCTCCTCCAAAACATAAAGTCATCCTGTCCCAAAT
>JAIXRT010000127.1 GCA_027485075.1 Cytophagaceae bacterium | reverse complement strand
GGATTGTGGATTGAATTTTACAAACCCGAGACCGAAAGCAGATGAGGCCGGGTATTTTTACAAGTCGGACACTTACATATCTCATAGCGATACCCAAAAGGGTTTGGTCAATAAGCTTTACCACGCAGTTCGAAATATCACCTTGAAACAAAAGGCAGGGTGGATTCAAGCGGACCAAAAAGGAAATAAAAATCTATTAGACATCGGCTGCGGAAACGGCCACTTTTTAAAGACCTGTCAAGATGCCGGCTGGAACATTACGGGCATGGAGTTGGATCCGGAAACGGCAGCGCGTGCGGAAGCCTTGGTTCAAGATAAAATCTATCCCAATTTAGTGTCGATTCCAGAGGACAAACAGTTTGAGCTGATCACCTTGTGGCACGTGCTCGAACACGTATATGAATTAGATGCCTTTTTTGAGTTTTTCAAAAAGCGCATTTCAGCCGATGGAAAATTGCTTTTGGCTTTGCCTAATTCCAAGAGTTTTGATGCTGGATATTTTAAGGAATATTGGGCGGCCTATGATGTGCCGCGTCACATTTATCATTTCAATCCAGAAACGATTCAATTTGTGGCCAAAAAACATGGATTTAAACTCGTGAAGCAGCGCGGCCAAATCTTTGATAGTTTTTATATTGCTTTATTAAGCAACCAATACCGCTCAGGGGGTACGCTTTTGATACATTCGTTCCTATTAGGATTGTGGTCAAACGTGTTGGCCTGGGCAAAAACCGGAAATTACTCCAGCAATGTTTATATGTTCAAACATGTTTAATTATCTAAAAAGATCGCTGGCGTTCGTCTTTCTAGCTTGCGGAGTTTCCGTTGCTCTGATGCAAAGTTGTGCGCAAACGGCGAGCCCTCCCGGTGGTAAAAAAGATACGCTGGCTCCGAAAGTCATTCAATCGGTTCCGCTCAATAAGAGTAAGAACTTTCGTGGAAAGAAATTGGATTTGACATTCAACGAATATGTCACTGTCAAAAATCTAAATCAAGAATTGCTAATCACGCCCAACATTGGGACATATGATACGCGCATTCGCCCTATGGGTCTGAGTATCCTGATCGATAGTGCTTTAAAGCCGAACACCACGTATACGTTTAATTTCAGAAATGCGATCGAAGATGTGTCCGAGCGCAATGTGGGGAAAAATATTAAACTCGTATTCAGCACCTCGGACTTGATTGACTCCTTGCAAATCAGTGGTCGCGTGCGCCACGTGCAGACAAATAAAAAATTAGAAAATATATTAATCGGGCTTTATCCATACACGGATACATTGAGCATAGATAAAAACAAGCCATATTATTTTACAAAAACGGACACGGCAGGGGTTTACCAGTTGGAAAATGTAGCGGCCGGCAAGTATTACATGGCGGCATTTCTCGATCTGAACAACAATCTCCTGTATAATTCCAATAAAGAGGTCGTTGATTTCATCACCGAGCCGTTTATTGACTTACAATCTAATCAAACGAGGGATTTCAAAGTGGCGCTCCAAAACTTGGATCCTTTAAAAGTGGCAAAGACCACAACCACAGCAAAGACGGCGTTGATTGAATTTAATCGGGGAGTTGCTCGGGCAGACTTCATTAAGTCACCATTGGCATATCAAATCGAAGTCAATCGCAGTATTCGTTTTTACGCAGGAAACGTGGAACGCAAGGATACGCTAGTATTCCAAGCTAAATTGGCGGATTCGCTCGGACGCGAAATCACGCAGACCTTTCGAATCAAATTCCGAGAGCAAGTAACCAAAGGAAAACCAATCGTGACTCCATATAAATACGACGTCTTTCCTGCATTAGGCAAGACGCTAAGCCCCATAGACTCAATTCGCATACGTTTACAAAAACCGGTACAGGGCTTTAATTCCCAACTTGTTTATTTTGAAACAGGAGATGACGAACGAAGCTATTTGCCAGACGCTGGTTTCCGCTGGAATGAAATAGGCAACGAGCTAACCATCTTGAAAGACTATATTCCAATACGTCCCAAGTTTACACTCGCTATCGAAAAAAGGGCATTTGTCTCCGTGGAACAAGATTCGTCGGAGGCCTTCAAACAGGCCTATGAATTTCAAGATTTGGAAAACTACGGAAGTATTTCGGGTAATGTAAATACGACGAAAGCAAATACCGCTTATGTGGTGCAGTTGATTCATCCCGATACGAAAGAGGTATTGTATGAGACTAAAACAGGCAAATCGTTTAGTTTTCCCTATATCGAACCGGCGACCTACGAAATGCGGGCCATTGAAGATCTAAATAAAAATGGCCGCTGGGATATTGGTAATTTCAAGGAAAGGACGAAGCCTGAGGCCATTTATTTCTTTCCGAATAAGTTAAAGATAAAGGCCAACTTCCAGTTGACAGACCTGTGGATAAGTACCCAATAAACCCCCATTTTATCCACAATTGATGTGCATGCATGTGGATAAAAAAATCTGGCCTGTGGAAAATGTGTATAAGTCCAATGTTGTCCACGCAAAAAAATAAGTTGTCTACATAAATGATTACGTATAGGCTCTTATATATCAGCCACTTAGCCTAGTTATCCACTTATCCACAGAGAACAATAAAGAAGAACAAAAAAGAGATCTTAAAAATATTTTTTTCTTTTTATTTTATGTGTGGACAACATATTCAGAAAATGAATAAAAGGTTAATTGGTTTTAATTTTACATTTATTTAAAATATAAATTAATTATAGGTTAAAATAGCATCATTTGTATATAGGAGGTGTGGATAACTTGTGGATAATGTAGTTTCAGGTCCCATACATAGTGAGTGCAAAAAAATACAGCATAAGTTCAATTTGGCTCAAATCGATTGCTTAACTTTGAGTCAAACAGCAAGCTTATAACCTATGGTACTTCACGACAACTTCACTCGGGTATTTGACTTATTACCTCAATACCAACAGTTACACAAATCAGACTTATTTAATTTAAAGCGCGATGGCGAATGGCGCAATTTCAGTTCAACCGAAGTGCTGGATATTATCCAAGAAACTGCATTAGGTTTATTGGCCCTCAAGATTAAACAAGGTGACAAAATTGCCATTATTTCAGGAAATCGGCCAGAGTGGAATTTCATCGATTTTGCGATTCAAATTATTGGAGCTGTTTCGGTTCCTATGTATCCCACGATTACGGTCGAGGATTATGCTTTCATTTTTGAAAATGCGGAAGTGAAGTATGTGTTTGTGGAGGGCGAAGATTTGTATTTAAAATCGAAGGAGGCTTCCAAAGGAAATAAAAAGATTAAGGAAATTTATACGTTCGATCCGGTTGAAGGTGCTTCTATGTGGACGGAAGTCAAAGAAATGGGCGAGGGAAAAGATCGTTCTGTTTTACAACCCTTGATGGATGCCGTGAAACCATCGGATTTATTAACGTTGATTTACACATCTGGAACAACTGGTCGGCCGAAAGGTGTAATGCTTACGCACCATAATATCGTTTCTAATGTCAAGTCCTTAGATCGTGGTCAATTTTTCGAATTG
>JAIXRT010000249.1 GCA_027485075.1 Cytophagaceae bacterium | reverse complement strand
GGTCACTTGATTCCAGCTGGTACAGGTGTTCGTCGCTACCAAAACATTCTAGTCACTTCTGCTGAAGAAATGAAACAACTAGAAAAAGCGACAGCTACTGAAGTTGAAGAGGTAAAAGAAAGCGTAGCTAACTAGTTAGACGCTGGACGTTGGACGCTGGACGTCAGACGTTAGATACTTGAAATTAGCCCTGAGCATTCATTTGTTCAGGGCTTTTTTTGTGGGGCCTGGGGCTCATTTTGCTGGGTAGTATATTTTTGCCAATATCTTGGATTTAATATGCCCACAGGCTCTAAAAGGTCTATTTTTCGTCCGACACCCCCTTGAATCAAGGATGTTGGCGTTTTTCGGATTTTTCATTCTCCTGCTTATGTCGCAATTTCAGGGAAGCAATCTAGGCGATTGTGTACCTAACCAACTATCCAATGAATTCAGTAGCCGACAACGTTACCCATACGGTCGAAAATCTATGGGCCAAAACCCAGGTGAATAGCCGTTCCATCTACCTAGTAATCGTCCTGTTGCTGATCGGTTTCCTCTTTGCCCTCCCCTATATATTCGTTGACATCAGCTCCCAAAGTCGCGGCATCGTCCGTAGCTCATTTGAAAATGTGCCCATAACGAATATGGTTGCGAGTCGGATTTTGTCGGTACATTTTCAAGCGAACCAACAAGTCGCTAAGGGCGATACCTTATTTATTTTAGATCCTGGCATCCTGAACACGGAGCTGAAATTAACCACTAGCAAGCTTTTCCAAAATCAACAGGAATTAGCTGATCTGACACGTGCGCTGCGTGGATCGGATTTGTCCTTTGGGCAGTTGGCCATGCAGGCCGACTACGCCCAATACCAAGCGCAGTTGCAGGAACTGGGCGGGAAGGTGAATCAGGCGGAAACGACCTTGAAACGTAATCAACTATTATTCGATGCGCGCGTGATTCCCCCACTCGAATACGAACAACATGTACACGCATTGCGCGAAATCAAAGATCAATTCAACCTGGTAACGAAGAAACAACGGAATCAATGGGAGCGCCAACGGACCGAGTTGGAGATCAATAAGCAGACCCAACAAGCGAATTTGAAAAAACTAAGCCTCGAGCAAAAACACTATGTAATCACGGCCCCGATCTCAGGAACCATCGTAAACTACAAAGGCTATACCGCAGGGACCTTTGTGAATAACGCCCATGTGATTGCGGAAATATCTCCAGACCAAAAGCTATTGGTCGAATGTTTAGTCCCCACGCAAGACATTGGCTTAGTCCATGCCACGCAACGCGTGCGTTTTCAAATGGATGCCTATAATTATAATTACTGGGGATTCGTGGAAGGCGAGGTGGTGGATATAGATCAACATGTCAGCCAACAGAACGATCAGCTATATGTTAAAGTCCGATGTAAACTGAATCGCATGCACCTGAAACTCAAGAATGGTTATCAAGCAGGTATTCGAAAAGGGATGACCCTTTCGGCGCATTTTATCGTGACACGCAGAAGTTTATATCAATTATTGTTTGATCATGTGGATGCTTGGTTGAATCCGATCACCAACGGACAAAAATCATAATATGGCCTCTATTCGGGTAAAACAGCACGATATCAAGGATTGTGGTGCTGCCTGTTTGGCTTCGGTAGGCAATCATTATCGAGTTCAAATTCCCATTGCGCGGATACGCCAACTCGCCCATACGGATTTGCGGGGAACGACCATATTGGGCCTGAGTCAGGCTGCTGAAAAAATGGGATTTAAAGCGAAGGGGATCCGTGGAAATTGGGAAGTGATGACTGAAATGCCACTTCCCGCCATTGCTCACCTACATCTAAAAAATGGCTTGCAGCACTATGTGGTCATTAATCGGGTACATGCACGCCAGTTGACCGTCATGGATCCTGCCACGGGTACCTTAGAAAAATACACCCAGGAACATTGGATGGAAATTTGGACTGGTATTGTGCTATTAATCATCCCAGGAGCCTATTTTGTGCCTTTTTCAACCGGCAGTACCCCCCTATTTAGATTATGGAAATTAATTGAGCCGCATCGGGTGATTTGGTTTCAGGCTATTTTAGGCGCGTTCGTCTACACGCTTCTTGGATTAGGCATGTCGGTGTATATTCAGAAAATCACCGACTATGTACTGGTAGATGGCAACCGAAATCTGCTGAATTTATTGAGCGTGGGGATGCTTGGGATCGTATTACTTCAAGTATTTATTGGCGCGAATAAATCGCTGATGGTCATGAAGACGGGTATGCAAATGGATGCGCGTTTATTGCTGGGCTATTACGAACATGTCTTGCGATTACCCCAGGTATTTTTTGATACCATGCGCGTGGGGGAGATTACCTCCCGCCTAAACGATGCGATTAAAATCCGACATTTTATCAATGATGTCGCCATGGAATTATTAGTGAATTGTTTTGTGCTACTCTTTACACTGGCGCTGATGTTTCGCACATTTGGGCCCATGGCGATGTTATTGATTTGGGCCATTCCGGCCTATGGACTGGTATACTGGCTAACAAACTGGCAAAACAAACGAATGGAAAGACGGCTCATGGAAGATGCCGCACAACTTGAAATTCATGTCGTGGAATCCTTGCAACATAGTAGGTCTATAAAGGAGTTTGGCATAGCCTCTTTTATCCAACAAAAAGCAGAAAACAAATTTGTCAAACTATTGCTTACCGCCTATCAAGGAGGCAAAAATGCACTGTTTACGGCCAACAGTACCCTATTGATTTCGCAGGTAGTGACGATCGTCGTTTTGTGGCAGGGAGCAGGCTATGTGCTAGATCGGTCGATAAGTCCAGGTGAATTATTCTCCTTTTATGCGCTGGTGGGATTTGTAACGAATCCCATGCAAGCGCTGATGGGTGCAAATAAAGCAATCCAGCATGCCCTAATCGCATCTGAGCGTTTGTTTGATATCATGGATTTGGAGGTGGAAGAAAACGAGGGAACAATGGCTTTGGCCAAAACGGATCTAGGCGATATTCGGCTCACGCAGGTAGACTTTATGTATGGAACACGAACCCGGGTTTTGGAATCATGTTCGCTCTGTTTTAAGTTACATCAATGGACGGCTGTCGTGGGGGAAAGTGGCTCGGGCAAGAGTACCTTATTTGCATTAATTCATAAACTCTATCCCATTTCAGGTGGGCAAATACACGTGGGGAAGCACGACATCCGGTTAATTGATTCCCAAAGTTTGCGCAAGATGATTCGGCTGGTGCCCCAACAAGTCGAACTGTTTGCCGGAAATGTGATCGAAAATATTGCATTGGGGGAAGTGGAACCCGACATTAAACGGGTAGTCGAATTATGTCAATATGTGGGCATTGCATCCGTTATTGAGCAACTACCTAGTACCTATCTGAGTTTATTGGGCGAAAATGGAGCCATGCTTTCGGGTGGCCAAAAACAACGGATTGCGATTGCGCGCGCCTTGTATCAGGATCCTGACATTTTACTCTTGGACGAAGCCACCTCCGCTTTAGATGCCTTTGGGGAATCGGAAATCCAGCTGGGGTTAAAGGAATTTATGGCACGAGGCAAGACCATTATTTCGATCGCGCATCGCTTATCAAGCATTGTAGATGCAGATCAAATTATTTTCTTGCGCGATGGACGCGTGTCAGAGATGGGTACCCATGTTGAATTAGTGGACAAACAAGGAGACTATTGGCGAATGTGGCAAAAACAACATGGGATTCTCCGAGTAGATTCGTAATTTGACGGCTTATTCGAAAAATTATGGAAAACCAATCAGAAGAAAACCAGCTTAACATTGAATTACCTGAAGAGTTGGCAGAAGGCGCCTATGTGAATTTAGCCTTGATCGCCCACTCGCCATCCGAATTTGTGATGGATTTTATCCGCATTTTACCGGGCTTACCCAAAGGAAAAGTGAAGTCCCGTGTGGTGATGACACCCGATCACGCGTACCGCTTGATGCTGGCTTTACAAGAGAACATGCAGAAGTATGAGGAGAGTTTTGGCCCCATCAACAAAGATGGAAGTGAGAGCGGCTTTGATTTCCCCATGAATTACAATGGTCCGATAGGCGAAGCGTAAACGTTTTAGATTTTTTTATTTCAAAAAAGCCCGTTTTTTTCCGGGCTTTTCGGGTAAAAAATATGCTCTAATTGCTTTTAAATCAAAACACAAGCGTAACGTATGCCCATTTTATCAAAACAAAATTTAGCCGCCGGATTTGCATCCACTATCCCGGTTCAATTACCCAAACAAGAAGTTTTTTCCTATCCAGAAAAAGTGCTGCAATTTGGCACAGGCGTATTGCTGCGCGGTCTATGTGATTATTACATCGACAAAGCGAATCGTCAAGGGATTTTCAAAGGGCGGGTTGTATTGGTAAAATCTACGGATCGCCCAGGGGCAGATGCGTTTACGGAACAAGATGGCTTATTTACACATTGTATAAAAGGCATCGATAACGGCAAGGCCATCGAGGAAACTGTAGTCAATACGTCGATTTCCCGGACGCTGACGGCGGCAACGGAATGGAATGCTATTTTAGCATTGGCGCAAAGTGCCGACATGCAAGTGATTATTTCCAATACCACGGAAGTTGGTATTCAATATGTGGCGAATGATCCCATTTCAGGAGGAAGTCCCAAATCATTCCCAGCGAAATTACTTGCATTTTTAGTTGCCCGTTTTCAGCACTTCAATGGGTCAGCGGATTCGGGCATGGTCATTGTGCCTACCGAGTTGATTATCAATAATGGTGATGCCTTAAAAGACATCGTCTTGAAATTAGCAGCGGATCACCACTTGCCTGAAGCGTTTATTGCGTGGCTAAACACACACAACCATTTCTGTAATTCATTGGTTGACCGTATCGTTCCTGGTGCACCTGATGCGCAAACGAGCGCGGCCATTTGTGCTGATTTAGGCTATACAGATAAGAATTTAATTATCTCCGAAGTATATAGTTTATGGGCGATCCAAGGTGGTAGCCGCGTTCGCGACGTCTTAAGTTTTGCCAAAGCCGACGCTGGAGTTGTTATCGCGGAAGACATTGAAATCTACCGCGAATTAAAACTTCGCCTATTAAATGGGACACATACACTGATGTGCGGTATGTCTTATTTACTTGGATTTCGCCTCGTGAAAGATGTGATGGCCAACGGCTACTTAAGCAAACTGGTAATGAATTTAATGTTGAGCGAACTCGCGCTAGCTATTCCGTATAAAATGGATTTCAAGGTGGCGGATCGTTTTGGACGTTCGGTATTAGATCGATTCCGTAACCCGTTTATTAATCACAAATTGATTGACATCACGGTTCAATACACCACCAAAATGCGGATGCGGAATGTGCCTTTATTGGTTAATTACTATAAGGAGTTTGGCAAAGCACCTGAATTATTTGCGATGGGATTTGCTGCCTACTTGCAGTTTATGCATGCGGTGAAGGAAGAAAATGGTGTGTACTATGGCGATTCAAATGGTGAGCTTTATCCAATCAAATGCGATTATGCTGGCTATTTTTATGAAGCTTGGAAAGACTTTGATTTGAAAAAAATATTGGCGGACACAAGCCTTTGGGGTGCTGATTTAAGTGCATTACCTGGATTTGAACAAGCCGTACAGAAATACGTATAGATCTTATGAAAGCATTTTTAAACGCAGATTTTATATTACAAACGGCTACAGCGCAAAAATTATATCATGATTTTGCAGCCGACATGCCCATTATCGATTATCATAATCACTTGGTCCCGCAGCAAATCGCGGAGGACAAACAGTTTGATAACATCACGCAAATCTGGTTGGCCGGCGATCACTACAAATGGCGTGCGATGCGTGCGCATGGGGTTGATGAAAAATATATTACGGGTAACGCAAGTGACGAGGAAAAATTCATGAAATGGGCTGAAACGGTTCCATATACCATGCGTAATCCCTTATACCATTGGACACATTTGGAGTTGCAACGGTATTTCGGTGTGACGGAATTGTTGAATGCGGAATCAGGTAAACGTATTTACGACCACTGCTCTGCCCTGTTGCGTACCAAGGAATACTCGGTCAAAAATCTATTGTTGAAAATGAATGTGAAGGCGCTTTGCACGACGGATGATCCGATCGACGATTTGGCGTATCATAAACAAATTGCGGCAAGCGGATATAGTGTCAAAGTTTTACCTACGTTCCGACCGGATAAAGCCATGGGCGTCGATGATGAAATCGTGTTTATCGAATATGTCAATGCGCTCGCGGCAGTGGCTGGGGTGAGTATTCGGACGCTTGCCGACTATAAATCTGCGATTAAATCGCGCCATGATTTTTTCCATGCGGCGGGTTGTCGATTGAGTGATCATGGGCTAGAACATATCTATGCAGAAGAGTTTGCGGAGGAGGAAATCGAACATATTTTTGAGCGATTAATCACAGGTAAATCCTTGAATAAAAAAGAAAAATGGCAGTTTAAATCCGCCATGCTAATCTATTTTGCGCATTTAGATCATGCGCGGGGATGGACCCAACAGTTCCACTTAGGTGCCCTTCGAAATAACAATGCGCGCTTATTAGGGTCTTTGGGACCTGACACCGGATTTGATTCTATCGGTGATTTTGAGCAGGCGAAACCGCTTTCGGCATTCTTAAATCGACTGGATTCCACGAACCAACTAGCCAAAACAATCCTCTATAACTTGAACCCGCGTGATAATGAATTATTTGCTGCGATGACGGGGAATTTTCAAGATGGAACGCTAGTAGGTAAAATACAATTTGGCTCAGGCTGGTGGTTTTTGGATCAAAAAGATGGGATGGAAAAGCAGATCAATGCACTTTCTAACATGGGCATGTTGAGCCACTTTGTGGGGATGTTGACAGACTCCCGCAGTTTCCTTTCTTTCCCACGTCATGAGTATTTCCGCCGAATCTTGTGTAATTTGATCGGCAATGATGTAGAAAATGGCGAATTGCCAGCCGACATACCTTGGTTAGGGAAGTTGGTGCAAGACATTTCATACACCAATGCATCTGAATTTTTTAATTTCGAATAAGCATGAAAAAAGTAGTCACCTTCGGAGAAATCATGGGCCGTTTAAGCCCTCCGGGATATGGTCGAATTATACAAGCCCAATCACTTAACATTACCTATGGGGGTGGTGAGGCAAATGTCGCGGGAGGTTTAGCCCATTTAGGGATTCCTGCCAAACATGTGACACGCTTTCCAGCCAATGAATTGGGGAAAGCGGCCGCGGGGTATTATTCACAAGTGGGAGTTGACACGAGTGATATCGTCTATGGCGAAGGCCGGCTAGGATTATATTTTGTGGAATTTGGTGCAGCGATGCGCCCGAGTAAAGTGACGTATGACCGATCTGATTCGGCATTTGCTAATTTAGATCCTGCTGAATTTAATTGGACTGAAATCCTTAAAGATGCTTGTTGGTTCCACTGGACCGGCATTTCACCGGCTATCTCGGAATCTGCTGCACAAGCCTTACGCGATGCAATTGCTACAGCAAACGCCATGGGCATCACCGTTTCAGCCGATGTGAACTACCGTAAAAACTTATGGAAATATGGCAAAACGGTTCAGGAAGTTATGCCGGAATTAATTGCAGGCTGTGATATCATTGTGTGTGGCAAAGGTGATGCCGAAGACATTTTGGGCATTGTCCCAGATGAGAGCACGAAGAGCGGTTGGCATTCTGTCTGCAAGCAAATTATGAGTCAATTCCCGCGCTTGAAAAAAATCATCAATACGAAACGTGGCCAAATTTCTGCTTCGCAGAATACGCTTTCAGCTGTCTCCTTTGATGGAGATAAAGTTTTAAAATCGGATACCGTGGAGATTAGCCAAATCGTAGACCGCATCGGAGGTGGCGACGCATTTATGGCAGGTTATATTTATGGGAATTTGATTTATGTGGACGAGGCAAAGTCGTTGGCATTTGCCGTGGCCGCTTCGGCATTGAAGCATACGATTGAGGGGGATATTAATTTGGCCAACTTAGATGAAATAGAAACAGTAATGAAAGGCGACTTGAGTGGCCGGTTAAATAGATAATTATGGCTAGAAATAGTTCGGCGGTGGTATACCAGCGCATTTCAGAAACACCTATCGTTCCTTTATTTTTTAACGCGGATTTGGGCGTAGCGCAATCGGTCTTAAAAGCATGTTACGATGGAGGCATTCGCGTGTTTGAATTTACGAATCGTGGAGCGGAAGCACCTGCCATTTTTGCCAAATTAATCGACTTTTGCGAGCAGGAATGTCCGGATTTGGTCTTGGGCATTGGTACGATTTACGATGCCAAACAAGCCTCTGAATTCATTCAAATGGGTGCTGATTTTATGCTACAGCCCTTCACGACGCCTGAAGTAGGCGAAATTTGCGCCAAACATGATGTGCCTTGGATGCCGGGAACGATGACGTTGACAGAAATACGGAATGCGGAAGTGTTAGGTGCGAAGATTGTAAAAATTTTCCCAGGCAATGTGGTCGGGCCAGCTTTCGTGAAGGCGATCAAAGGACCGATGCCGCACTCAAAAATAATGGTGACGGGTGGTGTGGAGCCGACGCATGAGAGCATGAAAACCTGGTTTGATGCAGG